>USIN01000035.1 GCA_900554715.1 uncultured Bacteroidales bacterium | reverse complement strand
CTGGAAAGCCACTGTCAGCCGGTTGTCGGGATATAGGGCGCGCACCGAGGCGATGCTCTGGCGCAGCTCGTCGGGATGATGGGCGTAATCGTCGATGACGACATGTCCGCCGGGCATCTGCTCCTTGAGATGGAACTCGAAGCGTCGCTCGGGCCCCATGAAGCTCTTCATGGCCGCACGGGCGCTGTCGGCCTCGAAATCGCCTGTCAGCCAGCATGCGCCGAGAGCGGCGACGGCATTGTCGATGTTAATTTCGACGGGTACGCCAAGCTCGATGTCACAGACCGTGCCGCCGGGATGGACGAAGTCGAAGACTATCGTGCCGTTGCCGCGACGGATGTTGACGGCGTGGAAGTCGCCCCTGTCACGCGAGTATGTAAAGGTCTCGACACCGGCACCGGGACGCGGTTTGAGTTTGAGGCCGGTGTGAATCAGCAGTTTGCCGCCTGGTTTGATAAGTTCGGTGAAGCGGGCGAAGCTCTCGAGATAGGCCTCTTCTGTGCCGTAGATATCAAGGTGGTCGGGGTCTGTGGCCGTGATGACGGCGATGTATGGCGAAAGCTGATGAAACGAGCGGTCATATTCGTCGGCCTCGATGACAGAATAAGGCGACGTCAGCGACAGAAGCAGGTTGCTGTGATAATTGCGCAGGATGCCGCCGAGGAAGGCGTTGCAGCCGACGCTGCCGCAATGGAGCACATGGGCGGCCATCGACGATGTCGTGGTCTTGCCGTGGGTGCCGGCGAAGCAGAGTCCTTTGCTCTCGCGGGTGATGTTGCCGAGAGCCGCGGCGCGTTTGAGCAGCGTGAAACCTCCGTCGCGGAAAAAGGACAGCGGCACGTTGTCGGCCGGCACGGCGGGAGTATAGATTACTTCGGTCGTCGCGGGGTCGCGGAAGGCCTCAGGAACGGCGTCCATCGAGTCGTCGAATGAGATTTTCACCCCTTCGGCGGCGAGGGCGTCGGTCAGGGGCGACGGAGTGCGGTCGTAGCCGGCGACGGCGTAACCGCGTGAGAGATAATAGCGCTCGAGGGCGGCCATGCCTATGCCGCCGGCGCCTACGAAGTATATTTTGTCGACATTACGCGACAGGGTTTTGTCTTCTACCATAGAGTCAGAGAATTATTTTATCAGTTCGAGGACGGCGTCGACGATTTTCTCGTCGGAATCGGGGAGTGCCATGGCGAGGATGTTGCGGCTGAGTCTGTCGCGGGCCCCGCTGTCGTCTGAGAGACGGACAATGGCCTCGGGCAGTTTCGCGGCGGCATCGGCGTCGAGAATCATCACGGCGGCATCACGGTCGGCCAGGGCGAGGGCGTTTTTGCGCTGATGGTCTTCGGCGACATTTGGCGAGGGTACGAGGATGACGGGCTTGCCGAGAAGCTGAAGCTCGCTGATGCTGCCGGCACCTGCGCGCGAGACGACGAGGTCGGCGGCGCGGTAGGCGACATCCATATCAGAGATGAATGCCGTGGCCTTGACATCCTTGTATTCTGCGGCGCGGCGCACGACCTCGGTGTCGGCATAGTTCTTGCCGGTCTGCCAGAGCAGCTGGCGACCACCGGCAGTGATGATGTCGAGGGCATTGCCGACGGCCTCGTTGATAGTGCGGGCGCCGAGGCTGCCGCCGACGACGAGCACGAGCTGACGCGCCGGGTCGAAGCCGAGGGCCGACTTGGCTTCGGCCTGTGTCATAGCGTTGGTGAGCAGATTCTTGCGCACGGGATTACCGGTTTTGATGATACGATCGGCCGGGAAGAAACGCTCCATGCCGTCGTATGCGACACAGATTCGGCCCGCTTTGGCTGCCAGAAGCTTGTTTGTCACGCCGGCGTATGAATTCTGCTCCTGCAGAAGCGTCGGCACACCCATGCGCTGGGCCGCCTTGAGCGTCGGGCCGCTTGCATAGCCGCCGACGCCGATGGCTATCTGGGGCTTGAATTCCCTGACGACACGCCGGGCCAGGCGTATGCTCTTCCAGAGCCGCAACAGCACTTTGACATTCCTGAACAGGTTCTTGCGGTCGAAGCCGCTGACTGGCAGGCCGACAATCTCATATCCTGCAGCCGGGACGCGCTGCATCTCCATGCGGTTTTCGGCGCCGACAAACTTGATTTCGACGTCGGGGAAACGGTTTTTTATGGCGTTGGCGATAGAGATGGCCGGGAATATGTGGCCGCCTGTGCCGCCGCCGCTGATGAGCACGCGCTCGAGTTTTATATTGTTGTCTGATGTTTTCATAATCATAACTGTGAAGGGTTGTCGCTCTGCATGTTCTCGGGCAGGGCCTCGATTTCTTTACGGATTGCCTCCTTGTCATCCTTGAGAGCCGCGTGACGGCATGTCGAGAGCATGATGCCGAGAGCTATCGAGGTGACTATCACCGATGTGCCGCCCTTGGATATCAACGGCAGGGGCTGGCCGGAGACGGGGAAGACGCCGGTGACGATAGCCATATGGAACAGAGCCTGATAGACAATGTATATCGCACAGCCGATGACGAGCAGACAGGGGAATGTCTGTTTACACTGTGTCGCCACCCAGCCGGCTCGCGCCAGCAGCCAGAGATAGCAGACAAGGAGGAAGATGCCGGCGAAAAGGCCCAGCTCCTCGATGACAATGGCATAGATATAGTCAGAGAAAGCGAGCGGCAGTCGGGCGTTCTCGCGCGAGTTGCCGGGGCCGACACCAAACAGGCCGCCATGGGCCTGGGCGATATAGCTCAGCTGCTCCTGTTTGTTCTCGTCGGTGATTTCATCGTCGTATTTGCTAAGGCGGAAATGGCGGCTGAAACGGGCCTTCCATGTGCCCATGCGCTTGATGGCCTCGCTCTCGCCGACCTCCTCCTGGTTAAGTCGCGCTACCTCGATGGCGGCCTGGCTCGGGCCTTCCTCTTTGGTGAATTGCCTTAAGGCAAAATAGCCGCCGGCAAGCACGCCGTAGACAAGAAGCACAGCGCCGAACTTCTTCATGCTGACGCCGCCGATAAGCATCATCGACAGACTTATCGCCATCAGCAGCAGCGTATTCGTCAGACCCTGCTCAAGCAGAAGGCCGCAACAGAAGAGAATCAGCAGAGTGCAGTAGACGACGCCTTTGGTCGTGACGTCGCGTTTGCCGGGCATCTGGTTGCGGCTCAGAATCCATGCCACGCCGAGTGCGGCGCCGAGCTTGAGGAATTCGGCGGGCAGCACCGTCAGAGGCCCTACCTGCAGCCCTCGCATCGTACCGTTGATCTTGACACCGGCAACAAGCACCAGTATCATGGCGCCGATACTGCCGGCGAGATACCATGGCACGGCCTTGAGGATGTAGACGTAGTGGAACTTCTGGATGAAGAGCATCAGCAGCAGACCGATGCCGAGATTATCGGGCCATAGATGTCGTCGGGCGACACCTCCTGGCTCGAGGCGCTGAAGAGCTCGATGACAGAGATGATGAGCAGGGCTATGTATATGCCCCATACGTGGTGGTCGGTGCGCAGTTTCGGAGTCAGACGCTCGGCGTCCTCGACTGCGGTTGTCGCGGCGTCGGTCTCCGGTCCGGCGCCGGGAGTGATGTTGAGATCAGCTTGCATGTGTCTTTCGTTTAAGGTTTTTACTTATTGAGGTTTCTGACGGCTTCTTTGAAAAGCTCGCCACGGTTTTCATAGCTTGTGAACAGGTCGAAGCTGGCGCAGCACGGCGACAGCAGCACGACGTCGCCGCTGACAGCGAGACGGCGGCAGGCACCGACAGCCTCGTCGAGCGAGTGAGTGTCGACGATTTCAGCGACCTCGCCGCCGAAGAAATCGAGAATCTTGGCGTTGTCCTTGCCCATGGCGACGATGGCCTTGACTTTCTCGCGGACGAGAGGCAGAATCTCGGAGTAGTCGTTGCCCTTGTCCTTGCCGCCGAGAATGAGCACGACGGGCTTTGTCATCGAGTCGAGGGCATACCAGCATGAGTTGACGTTGGTCGCCTTCGAGTCGTTGATCCACTCGACGCCGTCGACGTCGGCGACATGCTCGAGACGGTGCTCTACACCGGCGAAGTCGCTCAGGGCGCTGCGGATGTCGTCTTTGCGTATATTGAGAAGGCAGGCCGAGATGCCGGCGGCCATAGAGTTATAGAGATTGTGGATGCCGTTGAGGGCCAGATCGGCGCGCGGCATAGCCAGGCTTGTGCCGGGGGTGTTGATTATCATCTCGTTCTCGGCGTCGATATATGCGGCCGTGTTTTCTTCCCGATGCTCGGCGAAGGGATACAACGTGGCCTCGGTGCTGACGGTTTTGAGCTGGGCCGTGACAACGGGGTCGTCGTGCCAGTAGATGAAAGCGTCTTTGGGCGTGAGATTCTGAAGGATGCGGAATTTGGCGTTGATATAATTCTGCATCTTGTAGTCATAGCGGTCGAGGTGGTCGGGAGTGATATTGAGTATCACGGCGATATTGGCCTTGAACTTATACATGTTGTCGAGCTGAAAGCTGCTCAGCTCGATGACATAGACGTCGTGAGGGTCGCGGGCGACCTGAAGCGCCAGGCTGTTGCCGACGTTGCCGGCGAGACCGACATTGAGGCCGGCGCGACGCAGTATGTGGTAGGTCAGCAGGGTCGTGGTCGTCTTGCCGTTGCTGCCGGTGATGCAGACCATCTTGGAGTCAGTATATCGTCCGGCGAACTCGATTTCGCTGATGACCGGGATGTTCTTCTCCTTGACAGCCTTGATGACAGGAGTCGTGTCGGCGATACCCGGACTTTTTATTATCTCGTCGGCGTCGAGGATGCGTTCGAGAGTGTGGGTGCCGTCTTCCCATGCGATGCCCTCGGCGTCAAGCATGGCGCGATATTTGGGTGAGATATGTCCGTAGTCGCTGACAAAGACATCAAAACCTTTGTCTTTGGCAAGAATGGCGGCTCCGGTGCCGCTCTCTCCGGCGCCGAGTATGACGATGCGGCGGTTGTTGCTCTGTTCTTTCATTATATATGTAAATGTGTGTCCTTATCTGATTTTTAAAGTCACGAATGTCACGACGGCGAGTATTATGCCGATAATCCAGAAACGAGTGACGATCTTTGCCTCGGGGATTGGCGCCAGCGGACGCTGTATGAGGGCGTCGATGCCGGCGTTGCCGGGTTTCTGGAAATGATGGTGCAGCGGCGACATCTTGAAGATGCGCTTGCCGCCCGTCTTCTTGAAATATGCCACCTGAAGCACGACCGAAAGGTCTTCGATATAGAAGAGCGCGCACAGTATCGGCAGCAGCAGCTCTTTGTGAATCAGTATTGCGAAGACGGCGATGATGCCGCCAAGGGTGAGGCTGCCTGTGTCGCCCATGAATACCTGGGCCGGATAGGCGTTATACCACAGGAACCCGACCAGGGCGCCGATGAAGGCGGCCATATAGACGACCAGCTCCTCGCTGCCCGGTATATACATTATATTAAGGTATGACGAGTAGATGACGTTGCCGCCGAGATAGGCCATGATGGCAAGGGCGACGCCTATGATGGCCGACAGTCCCGAGGTCATGCCGTCAAGGCCGTCGTTGAGGTTGGCGCCGTTGCTCGTCGCCGAGACAAAGAAGATGACGAAGATGAAGAAGATTATCCATCCGCCGGTCTCGGCATGACGTCCCATCCATGATGTCAGCGACGAGTAGTCGAAGTTGTTGTTCTTGACAAAAGGAATCGTCGTCTGGGGCGACTTGGTGGTCTCGGTGTCATAGACGACCTGTTCGACCTCGTTTGTGGTGACGTTGACGACCTCGCGGTTTTCGACGATGACCATGTCGGGGTTAAGGAACATCGTCACGGCGACGATGACGGCGATGCCGACCTGACCGATAATCTTGTATTTGCCTTTCATGCCGTCTTTATTGCGGTATTTGATTTTCTTGTAGTCGTCAAGAAAACCTATGGTGCCGAGCCAGAGGGTGGCGACAATCATCAGCAGCATGTAGACATTGGCGAGATTGCCCACAAGCAATGCGGGAATGAGTATGGCGGCGATGATGATGATGCCGCCCATCGTCGGCGTGCCGGTCTTTTTCTGCTGACCTTCGAGGTCAAGATTGCGGATAATCTCGCCTACCTGCATCAGCTGCAGGCGGTCAATGATCTTGCGGCCTATGAAAATAGCAATCAGAAGCGCAAGCACAAAGGCGACGCCCGACCGGAAGGTGATGTAGTCCATCAGACGCGAGCCGGGGAGCCCATACTGCTTGAGAATCGTAAAAAGATAATATATCATTTCGTTTTATGTTGTTAGTCGGTTATTTGTCTACGCCTAAAGCTTTTGTCACTTCCTCGCGGTCGTCGAAGTGCGAGCTGACGCCGCCGATGATCTGGTAGGTCTCGTGGCCTTTGCCGGCAATGAGGACAACGTCGCCCTCGCGGGCGAGAGCCACGGCTGTGCGGATGGCCTCGCGGCGGTCGGTTATCGTCAGGGTGCGTCGGCGCCCCTCGTCGTCGAGTCCGGCGAGCATGTCGGCGATGATGTCTTCGGGCTTTTCGTCACGCGGATTGTCGGATGTCAGGATGACACGGTCGCTGCGACGGGCCGCCTCGGCGGCCATGACGGGACGCTTGCCGCGGTCACGGTTGCCTCCGGCGCCGCAGACGGTGATGACGGCGTGATTGCGGCCGATGACGTCGCGTATGGTGTCGAGCACGTTGACAAGAGCGTCGGGTGTATGGGCATAATCGACAATCGCCGTGACGCCGCGGCCCCTGAATGTCTGGAAACGGCCGGCGACGGGCACAAGCCGGCTCATGGCGACAAGGAGTTCATAGCCGTCGAAGCCCATAAGCACTCCGGCGCCATAGACGGCAGTGAGGTTGGCGGCATTGAAGCGTCCTGTAAACAGAGTCTCGACCTCGTGACCGTTGAAGGCGACGAGCATGCCGTCGAGGCGGTTCTCGACGATGCGGCCGCGGAAGTCGGCGTCATTGCAGGTCGAGTATGAGTAGACGTGAGCCAATGTATTCTGGACCATCACCTTGCCGTTGCGGTCGTCGATGTTGACCAGGGCGAAAGCCTCGCGGGGCAGCATGTCGAAAAACGATTTTTTGGCGGCAAGGTATGCGTCGAATGTCTTGTGATAGTCGAGATGGTCGCGCGTGAGATTCGTGAATATGCCACCGGCGAAATGCAGACCGGCGATGCGGTGCTGGGCGGCAGCGTGACTGCTGACTTCCATGGCGGCGATGCTGCAGCCGGCCTCGACCATGTCGGCGAGGAGGCGGTTGAGCTCGAGCGGGTCGGGCGTGGTGTGGGTCGATGGCACGTCGGTGTCGCCGACTTTGTTGACGACGGTCGAGAGCAGTCCGGCCCTGAGGCCGAAGATGCGGGCCAGCTCGTAGATGAGCGTGGCGACGGTTGTCTTGCCGTTGGTGCCGGTGACGCCTATCAGACGCAGTTTGCGCGAGGGGTTGTCATACCACTGCGAGGCGAGACAGCCGAGAGCGACCGAGGCGTCGGCGACGCGGACGAAGGTGACGTTTGCCGTGATGTCCTGAGGTATGCTCTCGCAGACGACAGCCGAAGCGCCGGCCTCGACAGCCTTGGCGATGAAGGCATGGCCGTCGACGTTATAGCCCCTGACGGCGACAAAGAGCGAACCGGGGCCGCACTGCCGCGAGTCGGAGGTCACGCCGGCGACGGCGACGTGCTCGTCGCCTATGATTTCTTCGGTTATTACAGCCGAAAGTAGATTTGACAGTTTCTTCATCAGTTTTGAGTCAGATTTATTGATATTTTAGAACCGCGGGCGGCGACAGTGCCGGGAGCCGGCGACTGGCTCGCCACATAACCCACGCCGCTGAAGCCTACGTTGAAACCGCACTCTTCGAGACGCACGACGGCCTCGCGTATGCCGAGTCCGCGCACGTCAGGCACCTGACCGCTGCGGACGGCTGCCGGCGACTTGATTTCGACGCCGGATGGAAAACGGAGACCGGCGGCAAGGGTCTTGTTGCGGTCGGGATTCGACGAGGCGTAGAGTGTCGGACGTGTGCCGGGATGCGACTCTTCGTTTATATCCGAGCTGTTGTCGAGCATGCCGCGCGAGAACAGCTTCAAAGCGACGTTTTTGACAACAGTGCCCGACGTTGTGGCCGCGCCCTTGTAGGCCGGCGACGGGTCGCTGATGACGACAAAGCATGTATATTTGGGATTGTCGTAGGGGAAGAAGCCGCAGAAGGCCAGACGGTAGCGGTTGTCGAGATAGCCGCCGGCCTTGACAGCTACCTTGTCGGTGCGGCCCTTGACGGTGTCGTTCTTCACCTTTTTGGGTTCGGCGATGATGCGACATGTGCCGGTCTTGCCGGCTATGTCGACAATCTTGCTGCGCACGGCCTTGGCCGTGCCGCCCTGTCCCCAGACGACCGAGTGGAGCATCTCGCGCAGGATGCCGGCGTTCTCCTCGCTGCAGATGCGGTCGCGGATATAGCTGACGGGGATAACAGAGTCTGTGCCGTCGGGCAGGCTCAGACCCTTGACGAGACGCGGGCGGACGAAGCGGCCGCCGTTGGCGATGGCGTTATAGACGGCGCATGTATAGAGCGGCGGTATCATGGTCGAGTAGCCGAAGACCATGCGCGACAATGCTATGCGGCCGCCGCGGTTATTCTCGAGCGTGGGGAAATATGGTGTGCGCTCGCGTTCCATGCCGGTGTTGAAGCGGTCGAAGAAGCCCAGATCGCGCAGACGCTGGCGGAAAGCGTTGGGATTGCTCTCGAAGTGTGAGGTCATCAGCTTGGTCATGCCGATGTTTGACGAGTATTCGAGGAAGCGGTCGACCGACAGCGACGAGGGCGAGTGGGTGTCGTTGATGGGACGGCCGCCGCAGTAGCGGTAGCCGACGCCCTTCGGCTCAATATGGAAGGGACGCGTCAGCGGGAAGGCAAAACCGTCTTCGAGGGCGACGAGCATCGAGATGGTCTTGACAACCGACCCGGGTTCGTAGGCGAGGACGATGCGGTTCATGCCTTCGATATAGCGACCGGCATCGAGAGTGTCGCGCTCGAGGTTGGAGATGGCCTTGATGTCGCCGGTAGCGACCTCCATGAGCATGGCCGAACCCCACTCGGCACCTGTCGTCAGGAGCATGTCGCCGAGCTCGTGCTCGAGGATGTCCTGCATGGTGATGTCGATTGTGGTCGTGACGGTATAGCCGTGGCGCGGTTTCTGGATTGTCCAGTTGCCGAGACGGTCGGTGAAGAACACTTTCTTTGCCTTGCCGGGTATGCCGTAGAGCAGCGAGTCGAGGGCGCGCTCGAGACCCGAAGCGCCTCTGACGTCACGCAGTCCGACCTCACCGACGCGGCCGATGCTCAGATGGGCCATGTCGCCGTAGGGATATTTGCGTTTGAGGACACGCTCTTTGACCAGACCGGTGCGATTGGCGTTTTTGGTACGTTTAAAGAAGGGAAAGCCTTTGACACGCTGCACGTCGTCGTCAGAAATCTCCTTCAGCAGCAGGAACGAGCGGCTGCGCTTCGACTTGGGCTTGTCGAGCTCGCGGCAGAGATATTTTTTCCATTCGTCGCGGCTGCGTACCGGAAAGTAGACGGCGAGGCTGTCGGCGAGACTGTCGACGGCGGCATGATATTCACGGATCAGGAACTTTTTGGTTCTGAAATCGATGCGCAGGTTGAAGTAGTTAAGGTTTGTCGCGAGGATGCTGCCGTTGCCGGCGAGGATGTCGCCGCGCAGAGGTTTGATGAGGACGGTGTCGCCGAGATGGCGCTCGCCCTTCTGATTCCACTTGGCGGCGTTGACGACCGTGGTGTCGACGGCCATGAAAATTATGGCTCCGGCGAGGAGCAGTATCATGAACGAGATGAGACCGAGGCGACCGAGTATATGGTTGCGGCGGCTGATGACCTTAGGGTTCTTTCTGTTACTTTTTGTTGTCATGGTTTTCATAGCTTAGTTTAAAGGGGGGACGGTCCTGGATGCCGAGGCCGAGACCGAGGGTGTCGACAAGATGCTGCATCGCCGACTCTCGTGTCGACGACATGTAGTGTGAGCGCTGGTTCTGGAGCTCTGTCTTGCAGATTTCAAGCTCGGAGTTGAGCGATGTGATGGTCTCCATCGCTGTCACACTGTCGTAACGGCATGAGATGTAAACGAGTATAACAGCGACGATGGCTGTCGTCTGCACAAAATAGCGTTTAAAAAAGCGGCTCGACAGCACACGCCCGTGTGTAGTGACGTCGATGGCGTTTTTGAGCTGTCGCCCGGCTTCTGCCTGTTTGTATTTTTCAAAGATTCCCATTGCACTTAGGTTTATGACTGTGTGTTTTCGTCGGTTATTTTTTCGGCCACGCGGAGTTTGGCACTGCGGCTTCGCGGATTACGCTCGATTTCGGCATCGTCGGGAACGACCGGCTTGCCGGTGACAAGACGCCAGGGAGTGGCGACGCGGCCGAAGAAGTCTTTCTCGACATCACCCTCGAAGTTGCCTGTGCGCATGAAGTTCTTGACCAGACGGTCTTCAAGGCTGTGATAGGTTATCACAGCCAGACGGCCGCCGGGACGGAGCACGGCGAGCGCACTCGTCAGAAAACGGCGGAGAGCGTCAAGCTCACCGTTGACCTCGATGCGCAGGGCCTGGAAGAGACGCGCGAGCTCGTTTTTCTCCTTCCTGGGGTTGACGAGCGGCCGCACGGTCTCGAGCAGGCGCTCGATTGTATCCACGGGCGCCTTGGCTCTGGCGGCGATGATGGCCGAGGCTATGCGGCGCGACTGCTTGAGCTCGCCGTAGAGATAGAAGATATCGGCGAGTTGTTTTTCGTCATAGGTGTTGACGATTTCGGCGGCTGTCAGACGCGCGCGACGGTTCATGCGCATGTCGAGCGGCCCCTCGGAGCGGAACGAGAAACCGCGCTCGCCGTCGTCGAAGTGATGGAACGATACGCCGAGATCGGCAAGTATGCCGTCGACCCGGTCAACCCCATAATAACGCAGGAAGTTGGTGAGGTATCTGAAGTTGCCATATACCATCGTGAAGCGGTCGTCGCTGAAAGCGCGGCGCACGGCGTCCTCGTCCTGGTCGAAGGAATAGAGGTGGCCGCCGGCAGCAAGACGCTCGACAATCGCGCGTGAATGACCGCCGCCACCAAAGGTAGCGTCGACATAAACGCCGCCGGGCTTGATATCCAAGCCCTCAAGACACTGCGGCAGCAAAGCCGGTATATGATAAACTTCCTGATCCATCGGTAATTACACTATGCTCATTTTACAACGTAAAATTACTCATTTTTTTGCATAAATTTACAACACCAAACAGTGTTTTTTATAGTGTTAAAATCAAAAAGTTATTAACATTGGCGCTCACGTTTGAATTTCAGCGCATTAAACACAACGACCGCCTGTTTACGTTTGTAAACAGGCGGTCGCAATCATTTCGCTTCCATATGATTTCGAGGCCGAAAGGCTCCGTTATCTTTTACAGCTTCTTTTTCCAGGCGCGGCGGCGACGGTGCTGCCGGCGCTCGAAATACTCCCACTGTTTCTGGACATTTTCGTTTCCTTCAAGCTCGACATTGCTCTCGGCATATTTATAGCCGTTGGCGATATAATTGGGTATCAGATAAGTAAACATAAGAGCATTGACGCCTTTGCTCTGATACTCGGGCTTGACCGCGATAAGCAGCAGATCGACAACATCGGTCTTGCCGCGAATGGCTTTCCAAAGATGCCACCAGCCTGTCGGGAAGAGCTTGCCACCCGAGGCGCGCAGAGCCTTCGACAGCGACGGCATCGAAATGCCGACGGCGACGAGATTATCGTCGGAATCGACTACGACACAGACATCTTCGAGGCGGATAACGCCGAGATACGCGTCGATATAGTAGTCAATCTGGCGGTCGGTCAGCTCGACGTAGCCGTAGAGGTCTGAATAGGCCTCGTTGATGAGCTTGAACAGGGCTCGACCGTAGCTGTCCTTCAGCTTCTTTCGCGACGTGGCCGGCACGATGCGCAGACCGAATTTTTTTCTTACTATCTCGGCTATGCGTTTATGCTTGTCGGGGATGCCGTCGGGAATCTTGATGCGGTATTCGATCCAGTCGGCGTCTTTTTCAAAGCCCATGCGCTCCATGTGCTTCGGATAGTAGGGATAGTTGTATATCGTCGCCATCGTGCCCATCTCGTCGAAGCCCTCGATGAGCATACCTTCGGGATCCATGTCGGTGAAGCCCATGGGGCCGACAATCTCGGTCATGCCGCGCTTGCGCCCCCACTCTTCAGCAGCGGCAAACAGAGCATCGACAACCTCGGCGTCGTCAATGAAATCGACAAAGCCGAAACGCAGGGTCTTCGTCCCGGTCTTTTTATTATATGCGTCGTTGATTATGGCGGTTATTCGTCCGACGGGCCTGTCGTCGCGATAGGCCATGAACGAACATGATGTCGAGAAATCAAATGCGGGATTTTTTGCCGGCGACAGGGTCGCTATCTCGTCGACAATCAGCGGCGGCACATAGCAACCGTTGCCTTTATAATGCTCTATGCCGAACTCGACATAGCGTCGCAGCTCGTCTTTTGTCGGCTTGATGGGTTTTATTGTAACAGACATGGGTTATTGAGGTTAATTTGCCGGAAAAGCCGGAGCGTACGGCGAGGAGAGCCAGGCGAGTATTGCCACCATAACGACCAGAAAGGCAATGATTATTATATAGAGACGGTTGCTTCTGTCGGGGCGTTGGGATCATAGTAGATTGTCAGACCGGGGAGATACTGCCATGT
>USIN01000034.1 GCA_900554715.1 uncultured Bacteroidales bacterium | reverse complement strand
ATTCGCCTGCCTTTGGGTAGTAGACTTCCCGATGTTTGAGTGGAGCGACGAAGAGCAGCGCCTCATGGCCATGCACCATCCCTTCACCCATCCCAAAGACGAAGATATCCCCATGCTCGACACCAATCCCGAAGCTGTCCGCGCCGATGCCTACGACATGGTCATCAACGGTGTCGAGGTCGGCGGCGGCTCGATACGTATCCACGACAGCGAGCTTCAGGCCAAGATGTTCGAGATTCTCGGCTTCACACCCGAGAAGGCACAGGAGCAGTTCGGCTTCCTGATGAACGCCTTCAAGTTCGGTGCACCCCCTCACGGAGGTCTCGCCTACGGTCTCGACCGCTGGGTGTCGCTCTTCGCAGGTCTCGACAGCATCCGCGACTGCATCGCCTTCCCCAAGAACAACAGCGGCCGCGACGTCATGCTCGACGCTCCCGCGCCACTCGACCAAAAGCAGCTCGACGAGCTTGCCATCGACCTTGTCAAAGACGACAAAGCCTGATACGATGCTCACCGGCAACATCATATCGGCGATTGAAGAGTTTGCGCCGCCGTCGCTTCAGGAAAGCTGGGACAACACCGGCCTTCAGGTAGGCTCGCGTCGGGCCGACTGCAACGGCGTGCTGCTGTGTGTCGACGTCACTCCCGCCGTCGTGCGTGAGGCCGTCGGCCGCGGCTGCAACCTCATCGTGTCGCATCATCCCCTGATATTCAAAGGCCTCAAGCACATCACGGGCAACACTCCCGTCGAAGAGGCTGTCGCTCTGGCAATAAAGAACGGCATCACCGTCTACTCGTCGCACACTGCCGCCGACAGCGCTGTCGGCGGCGTGAGCTATGAGATGGCGCGTCGCCTTGGCGCGCGTCCCGAGGGCGTGCTGTCGCCTTTGCGCGGTCTAAGCGTCAGAGTTTCGGCTACGGTCGACCGTTATGCGGCGCAGACAGCCCTTCTCTCCTTCTTTGACCTCGCCGACACATACGGCCTCAGCGAAGTCAGGGCTGTTGCGGCAGATGCCGTCTGCAGCGCCATGCCCCTTGCCTCGGCCGAACCTCTTGCCGACGTGAGCGACCGCGACGTCACGGTCATCACGGCCGTGACTGCCCGCGCAAATGCCGCAGCTATAGGCGACCGTCTCGCCGAATCGCTCGGCGACCGTCTCCGCGGGTTCAGCTACACGAATATCGAGGGCACTGACCGTCGCATAGGTCTCGGCCTGCGGGCCGTCTTCGACCAAGCCGTTACGCCGGCCCAGCTGATTGCAAAAGTTAAGGACGCATTTGCTTCGCCGACAGCGCGCTGTTCGGCATTAGCCGCAAGCGACACCCCGATCAGACGCATAGCGATGTGCGGCGGATCGGGCGGCGAATTTATAGGCACGGCGCTGCGTGGCGGCGCTCAGGCCTACATCTCGTCAGACATACGCTATCACGACTTTGTCGACTATGGAAACGACATTCTCATCATCGACATAGGCCATTATGAGAGCGAATCATGCACAAAAGAGATTTTTTATCGCGTTATTAAAGAAAAATTTCCTAACTTTGCAACCTATTATTCAGAAACAGAACAAAATCCAATAAAATATATTTAATACATGGCTATCGATAACAAAAACGAGCAAACCTCAAGCGTCGAGCAGCGTCTGAAATCTCTCTACGAGCTGCAGACAATTCTCTCGGAAATCGACCGCATCAAGACTATCCGCGGCGAGCTTCCCCTCGAAGTCAAAGATCTTGAAGACAACATTGCCGGCCTGCAGACACGTGTCGAAAACTATTCGCGTGAAATCGACGAGCTTAACAACAGCCTCGTTGCAGAAAAAGAGAAAATCAACTCTTGCCGCACGCTGATTGACAAATACAAGGAACAGCTCGATAACGTTCGCAACAACCGCGAGTTTGACCTTCTCACCAAGGAAGTCGAGTTCCAGTCACTTGAGATTGAGCTTGCCGAAAAACATATCAACGAATATAGCCGCGCCATCGAGAACAAAAAGGCCGAAATCGAGACCACACGCGAGAAACTCGCCGACATGACCCACATTCTCGACGAAAAGCGCAACGAGCTTGACGAAATCGTCAGCGAGACACGTCAGGAAGAAGAGAACCTCCGCGAAAAAGCCAAAGCTCTCGAACCTCAGATTGACGAGCGCACCCTCACGGCTTTCAAGCGCATCCGCAAGAACGCCCGCAACGGTCTCGGCATCGTCTATGTGCAGCGTAACGCCTGTGGCGGCTGTTTCAACCGCATTCCCCCGCAGAAGCAGATGGAAATCCGTCTTCACAAAAAGGTCATCGTCTGTGAATACTGCGGCCGTATCATGATTGACCCCGCCCTTGCCGGCGTCGCCGAATCATAATCCCCGATCTGCAACATCATCCTCCACATAACCTCCGAGGCCCCGCCCCGGAGGTTTTTTATCCAAAAAAAGTCCCGAGATGCGATAGGCGGTAGCCTATCGCAGTATCATCCAAGCGATTACTACCACCTTTATGGGACCGCAGTCTTCAGGATGCAGCCTATGGACCAAGGGCTTCAGCCCTTGGAACCAAGCGCGTTCGCTGCCTACGGCTAAAGCCGTAGATCCATATCGCCTGCACAAGTGCCGCCGCTACCGCGGCTCAATCGCCTGAGCCTCCGATCTTTTTTCGATAAATTCAATATTACCAGGAGACTCAATCGCTTGTTCCCCCGATTTTTTTTCGATAAATTCGATAACCTCGTGCGGCTGAGCAAGCCGCGTAGCGGCGACAGTTCATTAGGCCCGTGCAAGGGGCGCGGTTACGCGGACCACAGCGGGGGGTTTGACAATTCCGGGGCTATTGGAATCGCGTTAGCGGTGGCGCTTTTGCCTCCTGTAGTTCTGCTTCAATCGGCGGCCTTCGGGCGCCGTGATTTGAGATGACGCAATTTTACCCTGAACGCCTACGGCGGTCAGGGCTATGAGTAAATCGGCAAATCTACGATTGCTACAAAGCAATCATATTTTGTGATAAAGGTTCGAACCGCGCTCTGCCACAAAAAAAGCTACCGTCATGGCAGCTTTTATTAGTTATTAAGTCTACGGTGTTATTGGTATTTCGGGGATTCGATTTTTATGGGAAGGATGCGGGTGACTTTAACGGGTTTGCCTGAGATTGTGGCGGCGCGCCATTTCGGCATTGATGATTTCTTTTTTAATATCATATCGTCGAAAGGTGGATAGAGGCCCCGTTTGATTCTGACATCTTCGACCGTGCCGTCTTCAGCTATGCAAAATTCTCCAATAACTATTCCTGATAGATACACATCACTATTCCATGTAAGACTATCGGCAATCCACTTATACATCGCCGTATCGCCTCCGGGGAATTCGGGCTGTTGGTCGACCTCTGATAATTCGTATGTTTTATCCGGTTTAATCGCATTGACACTGAGCGACAGCATCACCATCAAGAGTATCAAAATGAATTTTAATCTTGTTTTCATAATCAATGAGATTTACCGTTTGCCAAAATTACTGTTGTCTGAAGGTGATTGGCAGGGTGTAAGAGACGTTGACTGGTTGACCGTTTTGTTTGCCGGGAGTCCAGGCGGGCATGGCTTTGATGACGCGCAGGGCTTCTTGGTCGAGTGCGGGATGAAGCCCGCGGAGGACGCGCACTTTATCGGTCTTGCCTGTCTTAGTGATTACAAACTCAACAATTACCTTGCCCTGGACTTCTTCATTTGCTGCTTCGGCCGAATATTTCACATTGTCAGCGAGCCATTTATACATCTCTGATGCTCCTCCCGGGAACTTCGGCTGCTGTTGCACCATCGCCATATTATAGACCGGCTCGTTATCAGTCGCGCCCACTGTCTGAGCACTCAGTGGCATCGCCATAATAATTAGCAGTAAAAAGAGAGTAAATTTCATTTTCATAATGATACTGTTAAAGTTTTGACAAATATACACATAATAATTGTATTATAGAATCGTCATTTCGGGTCAATGCGGGTCAATTATCTTCGTAAAACCGCGTGACAGGGGAGCAAGACCGACATATTAAATATATTTAACACATTTTAGCAATCGGGGGGGTAATTTGTAAACAAATATTTAAATTTGCAATCATATTAAAATGAAAACTATTAACTCAGTAAAAACTTTAATCTAATGAATTTATTTAAAACTACAGCCTTGTCAGTGCTTGCTTTTATGGCTGCTGCAATGCCTTTTACATCTAAGGCCGAAGACACAAAAGGAAAACCAAACGTTCTGATCGATTATTTCTGGCGCCCGACAAACATCCCGTTTGCCTGCGCCGAACAGCTCCGCAGCTACGTTATGGAGGGTATCACTAACACCAACCGAGTCGAACTTATTGACGTCGACACACAGGATGCACTCGCAATCGAGGCTTCGCGCCGCGCAGAAGGCGTTGATGCCGGCGACGACGCCGACCGTCTGAAAGTAATGTCGCAACAGGGCGCCAACTACCTTATCCAGGGCCGCATTGCCTCTCTGAACATCGAAGAAAAAACGACTGACGACGGCAGTAAATACTATACAGGCCAGCTATCATATACACTCAAGGTAATCAACCCTAATGACGGTAAGCTCGTTCTGACCAAAACGCTAAAGCATGGCGGTGAACTGCTCAATATGGAGACAGCCAACACTCCTGACGAGGCCGTGACAAAAGTATGCCGCAATGCCATCAAAGGCGTCGTGCCGTTCATTCAGGAAGCCTTCCCTATCTACGGCTCACTTCTCGAATGCAACGAAGTCAAAGGCGACAAAGTCAACTCTGTTTATCTGAACATCGGCACTACACACGGCGTAGCTGAAAAAGACCGTTTCGAGGTGTGCATCCTCCGGGAGATTGCAGGCCGTAAATCTACCAAGGTTATCGGTGAATGCGAAATCGTGTCAGTCGACGGTGATGATATTTCTTCAGCGAAAATCAAAAAAGGCAACAAGGAAGTCAAGGCTGCTCTCGACAACGGACAGACGCTCGTATTCAAGTCAGTACCCAAGAAAGAGAACGCATTCAGCGGATTCAGACTCTGATATATGCGACACAGGATATTTCTGAACCTAATTATAATGATTTTGTGCTGCGTCCTGCCGGGCGCGGCACAAAATTATAGTGATGATGTGCAATTTGTAGACGGTGACGAGAACAGAGTCACTGTAATCGCGTCTGCCGTAGCGCCGAAAAAGAAAGACGCCGAGACACTTGCCGCGCAATCAGCTTTCAACTGTCTGATGCATACAGGTGTGTCGGGTCTGAAAGACGGCAATCCGATACTCGCTGAGACCAAGCGCGACTACGATTACCGTTTATTCAGCGAGGGCAAATATATTACATACATAATAGGTGAGCCGAAAACTCTCGCGACAAAAAAGGTCGCCGGCAATCAGCATGCAACGGTCAGGCTGACAATCAATCTGAAAGGATTGCGCGCCGATCTCAGCCGCAACCGCCAGGTGTTCTCGCCGGTCTGGTCGGATGCCAAGAAAGAAGAGCCGACGTCAGCGCTCAATCCCACTATTGTCGTCGTGCCTTATACTGATTCAACTGACGGATACAGCTATGAAGACATGCGCAGACGTATCGAAGAAAATCCTGTCGAACGATTTGCAGTCGAGCGTGTTTCCGAGGCGTTCCAAAACCATGGCTTCAAAACACGCGATTTCATCACCCAATTGCAGAACTCTAAAAACCGTGATTTGCTTCGCGAAGGCTCACAAAGCGACGACGCCACGATGATGGTACGCGAGCTTCCCGGCGACATTATCGTCACGGTAGGAGTGCGGACACAGACGCAAGGCAACACCACGCGTGTGGGACTCGACACGCGCGCTGTCGAAAAACAGACTGCCGGACGTTTGGCGACAAAGACATTTGAAAGCGGCTACTACCACACCACCGATACGGCATTTCTCGTGCGCGAGGCCATAAAGACCATAGAGAGCGGCTTTTTCTCTCAGCTGTCAGCATCCTTCGAGCAGATTATCAGCAAAGGCCGCGAAGTGCAGCTCGACATCAATATCTCCGAAGCTGTGGCCGATTGGGATTTCGAGCAGGACGCACCCGCTTCGGGCGAGTACTTCAAGGATGCACTCGACGAGTGGCTCAGGGAGTATGCTTTCCATGGCATCTATGACATGAGCCGGAGTACCGACAAATATATCAGCGTCTCTATCAACGTGCCACTGTGGAACGCTGAAAAGAACCGCACATATACCCTGTCGAATTTCGGTAGCGATCTGCGCAAATTTTTCAGGAAGCATCTTGGCGAAGACTACAGGGCAAATGTCACCGCCATGGGCCAAAGCATGACAGTAATAATCGAATAAGGACATGAGACTATACCTGTACCCCGTCACGGCATTTCTGCCTCTGATACTGATGACCGCCTTCAACATGCAGTCGCAGGAAAACGCAATCAAATTCAATCTTCTGCCTATCGAAAGCAGCGAGATGCCCGAAGCCGTCACCTCGACAATCGGCCGCAAAATCGCCACGGCACTCAACCGCTCGAATGCGATGACTGAAAACGCCGCGAATGTTTTCGCTATACGTCCCGAAATCGTCGTGACCGACGCAGCCGAGAGCGAGGGCATGATACGCGAGGTCGCACGCGTTTCAGCCGAACTGACCATCTCGGCGTTCAACACCGTCGACGGCACGGTCTATCATTCGGCGACCATACCGCTCAAAGGAAGCGCCACGGGAGGCAAGCAGGCCACAATGAAAGCTCTGGCCAACTCCATGAAAGCCACCGACCCGGCGTATGTGCGTTTTGTTCGCACGGCCCGCAACCGCATCAACGACTATTATGCCGAAAACTGCGGCAATATCATAGAAGAAGCGCGCAAACTCATGATTCTCAAGCGATATGAAGAGGCCGCAAGTTATCTTACCGGCGTTCCGTCATCAGTATCGTGCTACGACCAGTCAAAGATATTGCTCGAAGAGATAGCCCCATACCTATTTCAGGCGCCTGACACTGTCGTGATGGAGCATATAGTCGAAGTGCCTGTTGAAATCGAGCCAGACACAGTTGTGGTCGAGAAAGTTGTCGAACGCCCCGTTATCGTGCGAGAGCCGGCAGTACCCGTAGAGAATAAAATACCGTCTACAAACAAGCCCAAAATCATAATCGACGGCACAGAACTCGATTTTGACATCATCGGCTGCACAGGTGACCTGTCGCGCGGTCGCATCACCATCACTGCCAGAATAACCAACCGCAAGGCAAGCTATCCGAAACCCTATGTAGTCTTCAATACGGCTATCACAGACAGCGGCAATGAACTTAACGGTCTGATCAAGAGCACTAATTACCGCAGCGGCAATATTTCTATGCCCGACGGTGTACCGGTGACTGTCGTATTCGAGATTACCGGAGTAAAAGAACGATACGCCTCGCTCTCATACATGGAAATCAGTGTGCGGGCAATCAAAGTGTCAATATACAATCTGGTGATAGACTGGCAATAACCGCAAGTTGACCATGAAAAAGATACTACACATAATGCTGTCGACACTTGCGCTCGCATCAGTGCTCTGTCCGACAGCCTCGGCCGAAGACAAAGTGATTGATAAAAGCGCGAAAAAAGCTCCCGAGTGGCTGACCGGTCCGGCAGAAGGATTTCTCGTCGTCACGGTCGATGCTCCGTCGATAGCCAAAGCTCAGAAACTGGCGCTTGACGAAGTGACCGGGCGCATCCTGCGTTCAGTCGCAAGCAACGTGAGTGTCGACCAACTCGACGAGATGTCAGAAACAGCAGTCGACGGGAGCGTCGCGTCATCGACAGACAAATTCACGCTGACGTCACGGATAAAGTCTGCCAATCTGCCGTTTCTCAAAGGAATATCGCTGTCAAAAGTCACGGATATCTACTGGATTAAGCTGCGCGACAAAAAGACAGGCGTCGAGCGCTACGAGTATTCGGTAAAATATCCTTTCAGCCGCATGGACCAACGCATGCTTCAGGCCGAATTCGAAGAACTGGATGCCGAAAAAGAAGCAGAACTCGATGCCATCGAACGTCGGCTCGACAATATCACGTCGCTCGACGACATCAGTGCCGGTCTGGCCGGCTGCGATGCCTTGGCCGAATACTTTGTCGACAATGTCAGGGCGGCAAAAGTGAAATCGCTTAAATCGCGCTATAACAGCCTATACAAAACCATAGGCATCATTGGAAACGTCACCGGCAAAGGCACGGCCGAGTGCGCATTAAGTATAAACGGCCGGGCAGTCCGCTGTGGACTTGTGCCGACGGTCACTTCAGACTGCGCTTCGAATATCAACGTCACGCCGTCGGACGGCTTCTACCGCATCACTTTCGACATGTCAGACTGTCTGCCTGACGAAGAGAATTACCTGACGGTGACATTCAGGATTCGCGGCAAACGTCTCGAACACCGCATGTCGCTCAACTCAGTCACACAGAACGATAAATTTTCAGTAACACCCGAAGGCACTGTCACACTAAGCGCCGACAGTATCTCGGCAGAAGATCGAATTATACACAATCTCGACATCAGGCTGACGCTCAACAACCGCGGCACGACCGATTTCGGCGTCAAGTCGCTCGAGGTCAATGTTCCCGGCATCGCGACGCCGCTGATTATAGAGGACATTGACGCCGTATATACCTCACGAGGCATCGTGAAAATCAGCTGCCGCATAGACGGAGAAGTCAGACTCACCGACACAGAGCCGTCACGCATGCTTGACGGCCGCATAATGCTGGTCAATCCGATTACCGGCTCAATTGTCAGCACACGATTCTCTCTGCCTTTCAGAAAAAACTGGTAGAATAATACTTAACCCCCAATAATATAACATTATTATGAAAAAACTAATTGTCATCATCACCGCACTGCTCCTGTGTATAGCAGGCAACGTAGAGACAGCAAGCGCACAACAGCTCACCAAACAACAGGAAAAAGCACTTCAGAAAGACGTAAAAAAACGTGTAAAAGAACTCAAAAAGGCCGGTTGGGAGCCACTGGCAAGCACTCAGACTCTTGACTATGCCCTGCTCAAATACCGTACATATATCGAGAGCGACGAAGAGAACCGCATTCCAATCACCGGCATCGCAATCGGACGCAATAACAAAATCGGCCGCGAGAATGCCATTCATTCGGGCGTCACAAGCTATGCCGGACGCGCCAAAGCACAGGTCGTCGGCAAAATGAAATCAGTGCTGTCATCTGACGCCAACAACAGTTCGCAGGAAGAAATCGACCGCTTCGGCGCTGCCTATGAATCAGGCGTAAATGCACGCATTTCGGGTCTCGTCAAGGAACATTTCGTGCTCGTGCGCACAGCCAAAGACGGCTCGAAAGAATACAACGTGTTTATGTCGATTGACGAGAGCGCCGCACGCAAGGCCCGCGAGGAAGCCGCACGCTCGGCCAAGGAAAAGACCTCGCTCGGCGACCTTTCAGAAATGGTCGATGACTTTATCGGCGAACCTGTCGAGCCAGAGGAGTGAAACCATTCCCCATATAGCCATGAAATCAAGATATCACACACTCTTTGCGCTGCTCTTTCCTATTGTGGCAGGAGCAGCGCAACCTGTCGATGACTTTGACGCTTTTATCACCGGCAGCATGAAAGATTTCGATTCGTTCATCACCGAGGCCAACCGCGAATATCTCGACTTCATGCGCAATCCGTGGAAAAAATATCATGGACAGGAACCGCTCAGAAAACGTGTCTCGCCCGAGCCAAAAGAGGCGCCGGTGTTCAATCCGCTGCCTTCCGATAGCGTCGAACCTCCGCGACAGTTGACCATACGCGAGATTCTTGACCTGACGACAGCCGAGGGGCGACAGGGAAAAAGCGTCGAAGCTCCGACAGTGTTTGATGTTCCGCCTGATACTGTCGAAGCGGTTTCAAACGATCGGCCCCAAACGGTCAAACGGCCGGCGAAAGTCATTATCCGCGACACCGTCAGGACAAATCGGCCGGCCGCAGTTTCTCCGGCTAAAGAAAATCCTGACAGACCTGTAGCCAATGAGAATGTCCGGCAGCAAAAAAATCCTTTATATACAGGAGGTGACGGGCGCCGACGCATCAATTTCTTCGGTGTCGACTATTATGTCAGCGACGGCCTCGCCGACGCCATAAAGCTCACATCGACCGATGAAGAGGCTATTGTCAGCGCTTTTGAATCGCTTTACACGGCAGATTACAAGCCTTTGCTGTCAGACCTCAGGAGCCTGAGGAGCGACGCGCTTCAAAACGACTGGGCGTTATATCTGATAGTCAAACAGATATCAGAGTCGTTTGTCGGGCACGACGAAAGCGTCGTGATGCGGCAGTTTCTACTCAATGCGCTCGGCCTGAGGGCTCGAGTCGCACGTATCGCCGAGACAGGCCATCTGTCGCTGATGATAGCACCGTCAGTGCCGCTATACGGATGTCTTTTCATTACCGAAGGAAACACCAAATTCTATGATGTCGATGCCTCGCGCCCCTACTCTTTCTTCATGTGTCCGAAAGAAGCGCCTGACGCCAAACGCAAGATTGACATGAGCATGACCCGAATGCCGCATCTCGGCGCCGAGCGCAAGCCGGCTGCGCGAAGTTCTTCGCGATACGGCACGTCGGCAGAAGTATATGTGCCCGTGCAGCTGATGAAATTTTACAACGCTATACCGCAATGCGACTATAGCGTCTACGCGACAGCCAAAGTCGACGAGGATTTATCAGAACGCCTGTTATCGTCGCTGTCGCGAGCCATCGCGGGTAAGACAGAGAAAGATGCGGCCAACATATTGCTCGACTTCTGTCAGAACGGCTTTGAATATGCGACCGACCCCGAGCAGTTCGGCTATGAGAAACCGTTTTTTGCCGAAGAGCTGTTCTACTACCCTAAATGTGACTGCGAAGACCGCTCAGTGCTCTACCGCTATCTTGTCAAATCGCTGATGAAACGAGACGTCGTGTTGCTTGATTATCCCAATCATATAGCGACAGCGGTGAATTTCGAGGGCGACTATCCGGGTGACCATATCATCGTCGGCGGTCGCAAATATCTCGTCTGTGATCCGACATTCATCGGGGCATCAATAGGCATGGCTATGCCACAGTTTAAAAATGTATCGGCCAATGTACTGAAATACTGAAAAACGACAGTTTGCCGTTTTCGCTTCGGCAAATGATTGATTCTCGCCACTCCCGAACGGGTGGCGAGTTTTTTGATGCACTTACAAACGAGGCGGGAAACAGCAAGGCGCGTCCGCGGGGGCGCGCCTTGGGTATAGGGGGATTGGGAATGTCGTTTGTCGTTTTTATTTGAGGGCGGCGAGGTTGGCACGGAGGGCGGCGAGCTTCGAGTCGGCGTCGGAGAGCTTGTTGCGCTCGTTGGCGACGACGGCTTCGGGAGCGTTGCTGACAAAGCGTTCGTTGGAGAGTTTTTTCTCGACCGTGCGCTTGAAGCCTTCGAGGTAGGCTATCTCCTTTTCGAGTCGTGCAATCTCGGCGGGGACGTCGATGGTCGACGCAAGAGGCACGTTGTATTCGGTCGTGCCGACGAGGAACGACGCTGCGGCGGGGTCTTTGGCGCAGCCGCTGTTGACGGCGTCGAGGTTGGCAAGCTTGACGACGACGGGGGTGATGCGGGCGTCGAAGCCGCCGATGACGTTGAGGGTCAGCACCTCTTTCGAGGCTATGTTTTTCTGTGCTCTGACGCCGCGGACGCCGGTGACAATATCTTTGGCAAGGTCGACGAGGCCGATGATAGAGCGGTCGAGGCCTACGGCCTTGGGCATCTCGGCATACATGATCGACTCGCCGTCGGCGCGCTCGCTCAGGTGCTGCCACAGCTCTTCGGTGATGAAGGGCATGAAGGGATGGAGCATACGGAGGAGTTTGTCGAAGAAGGCGATTGTCTGCGCATAGGTCTTGCCGTCGACGGGGCTGCCGTAGGCAGGCTTGACCATTTCGAGATACCATGACGAGAATTCGTCGCGGAAGAGCTTGTAGACGGTCATCAGCGCCTCGTTGAGACGGAATTTCGAGAACTGATCGGCTACTTCCTCGAGGGCGGCGTCGAGAGCGGCCTCAAACCAACGGGCGGCGATGGCGGCGACTTCGGGCTGCGCGGCTTTGCCGTCGACCTCCCAGCCTTTGACGAGACGGAAGGCATTCCAGATCTTGTTGCAGAAGTTACGGCCCTGTTCGCAGAGTTTGTCGTCATACATGATGTCGTTGCCGGCGGGAGCGGCGAGCATCAGACCCATGCGGACGCCGTCGGCGCCGTATGTGGCGATGAGGTCGAGCGGATCGGGCGAGTTGCCGAGCTGCTTTGACATCTTGCGTCCGAGCGAGTCGCGGACAATGCCGGTGAAGTAGACGTTGTCGAAGGGCTGTTTGCCGACATATTCATATCCGGCCATAATCATGCGGGCAACCCAGAAGAAGATGATGTCGGGGCCTGTGACGAGTGTGGCGGTGGGATAGTAGTAGTTTATCTCTTTGTTGCCGGGATTGAGGATGCCGTCGAAGAGCGTGATGGGCCACAGCCAGCTCGAGAACCATGTGTCGAGGGCGTCGGGGTCCTGGGTGAGGTCAGAAGCCTGAAGGTCGGGGCGGCCGCCGTCGACGCGAGCTTTCTCGACCGCTGCCTCGATGGTCTCGGCGACGACGGTCATATTGTTGCCGTCTTTATCCTTATAATAATAAGCCGGGATGCGGTGGCCCCACCAGAGCTGACGGCTGATGCACCAGTCCTGAATGTTTTCGAGCCAGATGCGGTATGTGGTTTTGTATTTTTCG
>USIN01000033.1 GCA_900554715.1 uncultured Bacteroidales bacterium | reverse complement strand
AAAGCAACTTTCGGGGTATATACATTACACAATCAACACCCTGCACGAATCGGTGTGGATTGCTCAGCGCGAGGGTCGCGCCAAAGACTCCAACGACATGACCCAGGAGAGCCTCATCAAGATGATGTCGCTTGCCGGAGACGGTGACACCCGCCGCAATCTCATCGAAATCAATCTGATGCCGGTGTCTATCTCATACGAATTCGACCCCAACGACTATCTCAAGGCACGTGAGTTTCTGCTCAAACGCCGTGATCCGGAATACAAAAAGACCCAGCGCGACGACCTCTTCAGCATGGAGACCGGCCTGCTGCGCAACAAAGGCCGCGTGCACTTCCGCCTCGGCCGCTGTGTCAACGATTTGCTCGAGAAGATAACCTGCAGCGACCGTTCAGAGATTGCCCATGAGGTCTGTGCCGTAGTCGACAAGGCGATACATTGCGGCTACAGAATCTATCCGTGCAACTATATCGCTTACGACAAGATTAATAATACCGACCGTTTTGCCGACAACTACACACAGGCCGATGTCGACAGTTTCGAGAATTATATCAACACACAGCTTGATAAAGTCGAGCTCGACGATGTCACCCCCGACGAACGCGAGTATATGTATAGCATGATGCTGACGATGTATGCCAATCCGCTCAAGAATCAGCTTGCCGCCAGGCAGTGCTGATGGCTGTTTGCGTTTGTCTATTCTTTCTCTCCTCTCATAAAACCTGATTCGTATGCGTTTCCCTCTGATAATGACGCTTATAATCCTTTTGATAGGATTCGTTACCGATCTACTGATTTATAAATCGATATGCCGCGTCGGCGCCCGGCCGGTATGGCGAAAGCTCTATGCCGTCACCTCGGTGCTGTTCGCCTTGTTCTGGGTCGTGCTTATATGCCTGCCCAAACGCTCGGGCAGCAACGGCAGCTTCGAGCGTCTGATGTGGTGTATATATACCTATGCAGCATTTTATATCCCCAAATATATCTATGTCGTCTTCGATCTCATAGCCGGCCTGCCTCGGCTTTGGCACGGGAAGCGCCTCCGCTGGCTCAGCGGTGTAGGCTTCGGCATCGCCCTTATCGTGATGAGCGGCATGTGGTGGGGTGCCCTTGTCGAGCGATATATAATCGACGTCGAGCGTGTCGATGTCGCAGTCGACAATCTCCCCGAGGCTTTCGACGGCATGACTATAGCCCAGATATCAGACCTGCATGTAGGCACATTCGGCAGTGATACCGTCTTTGTGCATAATCTTGTCGACGAGGTCAACGCCCTGCATCCCGATCTGATTGTCTTCACAGGCGACATTGTCAACCGTCACACCTCTGAACTTGAACCTTTTGTCGGTCCACTGTCGAGACTTAAATCGCCCTATGGGGTCATATCGATTCTCGGCAACCACGACTACGGCGATTATTCAGACTGGCCTTCTGACGCCGCCAAGGCTGAAAATTTCGCCAGACTCGTCACTCTCAACCGCATGATGGGCTGGCGCTTGCTCAACAACGAGAGTGTCGCCATCGACCGCAGCGGCGACTCGCTCATTGTCATAGGAGTCGAAAACGTCGGAGATCCGCCTTTCAGAACCTACGGCGACCTCCGTGCCTCATATCCGGCGCTGTCCGACAGTCTGCCCAAAGTGCTTCTGTCCCATAATCCCGCCCATTGGGAGAATGATATATGCGGCAACGACAGCATCAACATAGCCCTGACTTTGTCCGGCCATACCCACGCCATGCAGATAAAGCTTTTCGGCTGGTCGCCCGCCGCGATGCGTTACCGCTATTGGGGCGGCCTCTATGATGACGGCGGCAAGCATAATCTCTATGTCAATATCGGGTCGGGCGAGGTGGCGATACCCGCCCGCATAGGCGCCACTCCCGAGGTGACCCTGCTGACCCTAAAAACAAAGCGGCCGTGAGTGACCCCAACCGTGCTGTGATATGCATAGGCTCGAATGTCGCCGACCGCAGGTCTGTCGTGGCCGCTGCGCTCGGCGCTGTCAGCCGCGGAGGTGTGGTCAGGGTGTCGAGCGGCCTTTATGAGACTGAGGCCGACAACGGTGTCGACGCTCCGTATGTAAATCTTGTGGCAGTCGTTGATGTCGGGCTTGATCTCGACAGTCTCAGGGCGGTGGCTAAAAAACTCGAGCGCGACGCAGGGCGCACTGCCGCATCAACGTCATCGGCAATGCCGCTCGACATCGATATTATAATGTGGAACGGTGCGGTTGTCGACCGTCGTCAGTATGAAAAGCCTTATTTCAAAGAGGGCTACGCCAAAATTGCAGTCACTCAAGCATGATTGAGAATCGTTCGCGGCCGATGTCGCGGACCGGTATTCCCAGCGAGTCGCATACACCGGTATATGATTTCAGTCGCCCTTTGGGCAAATCTGCCGAGAGCAGGACCGTGTCAGGCTGTGTGGCAGACAGTAGCTGTCTGAAATCATGTCTGTAACCGCGGCATATCAGCAGATAGTCTGTCTTGGCGGTGATTGGCTTCGGTGACTTTCCTGAAGCTAAGGTTATAGAGTGCTTCCCGGCTACGAGGCGGTCGCCGATGAGTCTGAACGGTCCGTTGTTGAAATCTCCGTTGACGGCATTTATGCCTCCGCGACAGCGTCGGTGGGCGAGAAAATCGGCGTATCTGACTTCGGCCCTGCGCCTGATCTGCTCTGTGTCTTCGGGTTTTGATGTCGACAGCATAAGGCAGCTGTCGCCGTGGCGCAGTATTATTTCAGTGTGCAGATAGTGGCGTGTGACATACAGTTCGGCTGCCGGTATGTCTCTTGTCGCAGAGCACGATGCGGCGCATACGGCTATGGCAGCCGTCAGCATGGCGGCCGTCAGATGCCGCCGTCTGACAAAGGCAAACGCGGCTCCGCAAAGCGCGATGTAGGCGCAGATGACAAAGACGGCGGTGAGAAATATGCCGTCGGCCTCGACGTTGTCAAAGGCGGCGAATCGATCGGTCACCCATAATCCTGAGTCGTATATTGCGTCGCATACATGCCCGGGAAAAATCGGTGTCAGTCCGACGGCGGTCAGTAAGGCCATAATAGCGCCGATGCCTATAATCACAGGCAGCAGCGCCGCCATTATGATATTCGGAAAGAGAAACAGCAGCGGCAGCCGGTGGAAATAAAACGCCGTCAGCAGGGCTGTGCCGATGACCGCCGAGACCGAGACCGTGAAAAGTGACGCGGCGGAATGGATGAGGGGTCGACGTTCGTTTACGGGGTTGAGCCTCCGCGCGAAAACGAGGATTGAGGCGACGGCTGCGAACGACAGCTGGAAGCCCGGCGAATATATCTGTCGCGGTGCGAAGCTGAGTATGACGAGAGCGGCTATCGCCAGCGAGTTATAGGCTGATGTGTCGCGCTGCAGCATCCGGGCTGCAAGCATTATCGTGATGACTGTCGCGGCTCTGACGACAGAGGCTGCACCTCCGGTCACGGCGACAAAAAGCCAGACGGCGGCGATGACGGCCAGATGGCGGTATCGCGCACCGCCTTTCAGCAGCTTCAGCAGGCTGAATATGGCCGAGACGAGCAGCGCGATAATGCCTGTGTGCATACCGCTCAGTGCGAGAATATGTGCGAGGCCCGTGGCTCTGAACGACTCTTTGATGTCATCGCCGAGCATCGAGTCGTCGCCGAGCATGACGGCTGACAGAAACCATGCTGTCTCGCTGTTGACGGGAAGGCTGTAGATGAGATCTTCGGCTGCGTGACGCAGTTGCGTCAGAAAGGCTTTTATGCCGTGGCTTCTTTCTGTAACGAAGATATGGTCGGGCTGTATGCGCGCGCGGGCGTTGACGCCGTCGACGATGTCGAATGCCGAGTAGTCGGTCTCGTATGGCAGATCGACGCCGTCGCCCGAGGCGCTGAGACGCCCGTAGAAAAGAATGACGTCGCCGGCATCGATGCTGTCGATGTCGACGGGGGTCAGTATCGATACCCTTGTGTCGGACGACGGTCGTCTGTAGCCTTTGCCCGTGGAGCTGTAGGCTGAGATGTCGGCGATTATGCGGCAGGAGTTCTGATAATGGTACGCCTGTCTGACTTCGCCCGTGAAATAGAGCTTTTCGCCGATAAGACTGCTTTCGGGAACGTCGGGTTTTGCCGCGTTGCCGCTGACCGCGCCGAGTGCGGCGGCCGCCAGCACGAATGAGAAATAGCGTCGCCGGGTGACAAACAGCGTTATGGCCGCAATGGCGAAGATTGCGGCGCACCACATTCCGTTCCATTCCATGCCACAAAGAATGCCGCCCCCGAAGCCTATGGCGACCGGGACGGCAGGTATGTATGAGTACGGCGCTTTCACCGTTTATGCGTCTTACGTGGTTCAGATGGTCAGCATCGTCACGGCAAGGCTGCTCACGCCGATGGCAATCCAGAGGATGACGGCGAGCAACAGCGGTTTGACGCCCACCTGCTTGACGGTGGCCAGCGAGAGCGATGCGCCGATGAGGAAGAGCGTCACGACCATGCCGCGCATGGCAATCCAGACAAGTACTCCGGTGAGAGCTTCAGGCAGTGCGATATAGGTGTTGATGACCATGGCGAGGATAAAGAGGAAGATAAACCAGGGTATCGAAATCTTGCTGCCTTTCTCTCTGAAGATAAACATTGTGGCGAGAGCTAAGGGTATAATCCATAGAGCGCGGGTGAGCTTGATGAGCGTTGCGATGTCGAGGGCTTCGGGTCCGTAGGCGAGGCCGGCGCCGACTACCGACGATGTGTCGTGGATGGCGATGGCGGCCCAGGTGCCGAACTGCTGCTGGGTCATGTCGAGCAGGTGGCCGATGGGCGGGAAGATAAACAGCGCTATGGCGTTGAGAATGAAGATGACGCCTAACGACACGGCCATCTCGTTTTCGTTGGCCTTGAGCACCGGGCCGACGGCTGCGATGGCGCTGCCGCCGCAGATTGCCGTGCCCGAGGCGATGAGATATGATGTCTTGCGGTTGAGGCTGAGCCAGTAGCCCACCATTACACCGAGAGCCATCACGCCGATGACAGAGACGACTGTAAACATCATGCCCTCCGAGCCTGATTTGAGCGATTCCTCGATATTCATCTTGAAACCGAGGCACACGACTGAGGCCTGAAGCAGATATTTCGACGTCTTTTTATTGAATTTGGGGTAGGGGTTTTTGAAAATGAAAGCAAAAATCAACCCGGCGAGCAGAGCTACCGGGGCGGTGATTGTCGGCAGTCCCCAGTGGTCGAAGGGGAAGACGATGAGCGCGATAATCAGTACGTAGATCAGTTTGGCTGCTTGTGTCATATTAAATGATTGATAATGATGTTCGACTTCAGAAGACAGGTTTCTGCCAGATGTTCCATGCTGCGAAAGCCTGCAGCAGTAGCATCTCGAGTCCGTTCTTGACGTGGGCGCCGTTTTGCCGGGCCTTGCGCATAAACAGGGTGATGTCGGGGTTGTAGAGCAGGTCGTAGCAGAGATGGCCGGGCGTCAGAAGCCCGTAGGGAATATCGGGACATTCGTCGACGTGGGGGTACATCCCGAGCGGCGTCGTGTTGACGACAATCAGGTGCGAGGCCATCACCTCGGGCGTCAGGTCGGCGTAGGTGATTACGCCCGGGCGGCTGCTACGCGAGACGAGGGTCGACTCGATGCCGAGCTGCGACAGGGCGTGGACGACGGCTCGCGACGCGCCGCCCGTGCCGAGCACGAGAGCACGATGGTTATGCCCCGCCGGCAATATCGGCTCTATCGAGTCTCTGAATCCGATGACGTCTGAGTTATAGCCCTTGAGTGTCAGCTTCTCGCCGTTGCGTATAAATTTGATGACGTTCACCGCACCGATTTTTGCGGCGTCGTCGTCGAGTTCGTCGAGATAGTGTATTACCTGCTCTTTGTAGGGGATGGTGACATTCAGTCCGTGCAACGACGGATAATCTTTGATTATATCGGTGAAACGCTCGATTTCGGGAATCTCGAAGTTGACGTATGCCGCGTCGATATTTTCAGCTTCAAACTTGCGGTTGAAAAAATCGCGGGAAAACGAATGCCCCAGCGGATAACCGATGAGACCATAGAGTCTGTCGACATGTTTGTCCATAGAAATTGGTTTATTATCCGCAAAGTTAATTAGAAATGTTGATTTGACGTCATTTGCTGTTCTAAAAAACAAAAAAAACATGGCAAATTATGAAGAATGGAGATTGCCATTTGAGCGTAGTTGAGTGTAGGATTCCCGATTCGCAACCTAAAAATAACACTTGTTGATGATAATAATGAAAAATTTTGTAAATTTGTAGGAACACTCTTTCTTATAAGTAACTCGCAAAAATTAATGCACAGAGAAATCGAAGTTATTTTTGAAAGGCATTTCATTCTCGAGTCAAGGAGCATAGCGGGCTATGTGACTGTGCGAGAGAATGGAATGACCAAAAAGAACGAGATTTATCGGGCAAGATTCAGAGAGTTACATTATATCGTTTAATTTTTAAGAGTTACTTGCAATAGATGACAGATATAAACGACAGTCAATATAACGACGAGGAAAACGACAATGAAAATATCGCCGGCGAAGAGTCTCAGGCCGACGAGCGCCTGATGTCGGTCGCGCGCGACGGAGACATGGTGAAATACCACCTCCGCGGCATGTACCGAAACTGGTTTCTCGAGTATGCCTCTTATGTAATACTCGAGCGTGCCGTGCCGCACATCGCCGACGGCCTCAAACCCGTGCAGCGCCGTATACTCCACACCATGAAGACTCTCGACGATGGCCGATTCAACAAAGTCAACAATATCGTCGGTTCGGCGATGCAGTATCATCCCCACGGCGATGCGTCGATCACTGACGCGCTCGTGCAGCTCGGTCAGAAAGACTTTCTCATCGAGAAGCAGGGCAACTGGGGCAATATACTCACCGGAGCCTCGGCTGCAGCCTCGCGTTATATCGAGGCGCGCCTCTCTGAATTTGCTCTCGAAACGCTCTACAACCCGAAAATCACCGAATGGACTCCGAGCTACGACGGCCGCAAGAACGAGCCGGTGACGTTGCCGGCCAAGTTCCCGCTGCTGCTCGCCCATGGCGCCGAGGGTATCGCCGTAGGCCTGTCGTCGAAGATTCTGCCTCATAACTTCAACGAAATCATCGACGCCGCCGTCGCCTATCTCAGCGGTGAGGACTTCGTGCTTTACCCGGATTTCCCCACCGGCGGCTTCATCGACGTCTCGCGCTATAACGAAGGACGCCGCGGCGGCGCTGTCAAAATCCGCGCCAAGATCGAGAAGGTCGACAACCGCACCCTCGCAGTTACCGAAATACCCTACGGCAAGACGACAGGCATTATTATCGACTCGATACTCAAAGCCTACGAGAAAGACAAGATAAAAATACGCAAAGTCGACGACAATACGGCCGAAAAAGCCTGCATCCTCGTTCACCTTCAGCCGGGAACGTCGAGCGACAAAGCCATCGACGCCCTCTATGCCTTTACCGACTGCGAGGTGAGTGTGTCGCCCAACTGCTGTGTCATCGACGACAAAAAACCGTGTTTCCTCGGTGTCGACGACCTCCTGCGTTACAGCGTCGACTCGACCCGCAACATCCTCGAGGCCGAGCTGAAGGTGCGTCTCGGCGAACTTCAGGAGCAAAGGCTCTTCGCCTCGCTCGAAAAGATTTTCATCGAGGAGCGCATCTATAAGGATAAAGAATATGAGCAGGCTCCCGACATCGAGTCGGCGGTAAGGCATATCGACAGCCGTCTTGAAAAATATAAGTCCTCGTTTGTCCGTGAGATAAACGACGACGACATCCTCAAGCTTGTCGAGATAAAGATGAAGCGCATCTTTAAATTCAGTTCCGACGAAGCTGACGACCGCATCGCCGACCTCGACCGCAAGATAGCTGAAATCAATGACAGACTCGCTCATATAGTCGAGTATACGATTGACTGGTATAAGCGCCTCAAGGCCAAATACGGCGACGCATATCCCCGCCGCACCGTCATACGCAATTTCGACAACATCGAGGCTGCCAATGTCGCCGAGGCCAACGAACGTCTCTATATCAACCGTGAGGACGGTTTTATCGGCACAGGCCTCAAGAAAGACGAGTTTATCTGCAACTGTTCGTCGCTCGACGACATCATCATCTTTTACAAGGACGGCCGCTATAAGGTCGTCAGGGTGCAGGACAAGATTTCTATAGGCAAGAACGTGCTTTATGTCAACGTCTTCAAACGCAACGACACGCGCACTATCTATAACGTCATCTACCGCAACGGCGCGGGCGGCATCTATTATATGAAGCGCTTTGCCGTCACGGGTGTCACCCGCGACAAAGAGTATAATCTCACGCAGGGGCTTCCCGGCTCGAAAGTCATGTGGTTCTCGGCCAATCCCAACGGCGAGGCCGAGGTCGTCAAGGTGACGCTCAAGCCCAAGCTGCGTCTCAAGACGCTGCAGTTTGACATCGACTTCGCCAAACTGGCCATCAAGGGCAAGCAGTCGCAGGGCAATCTCGTGACAAAGAACGAGGTGCATCGCTTCTCGCTCAAAGAGCACGGCGCTTCGACGCTCGGCGGCCGCGAGGTCTGGTTCGACCCCGATGTGCTGCGACTCAACTACGACGGCCGCGGACGTCTCCTCGGTGAATTTATGGGCGACGATCTCGTGCTCGTGATTCAGAAAAACGGCGAGTACTACACAACCGGTTTCGAGGCCACCAACCATTACGACGACAATATTCTGAGAATCGAGAAGTTCCGCCCCAAACAGGTGTGGACGGCGATACTCTTTGACGCCGATCAGGGTTATCCGTATATCAAGCGCTTCATGTTCGAGCCGTCGGCCCGCAAGCAGCGCTTCATCGGCGACAACGAGCGCTCGTCGCTGATACTGCTCACCGACACGCCGCACGCCCGCTTTGAGGTCAGATTTGCCGCGCCCGACGACTTCCGCGAACCGCTCATCGTCGACGCCGAGAATTTTATCGGCCTCAAATCATTCAAGGCCAAGGGTAAACGTCTCGTAACTTATGCGCTTGACACCGTGACCGAAATCGAGCCGCTTATCGCCGACGGTGATGATGATGAAAATCCCGAGACCTCTGATATTATTGCCGACGGTGACGAGAGCGATCAGTCAGACGCCACACCGGTCGGCGACGACGATATTTCAGACGATGAACTCCGTGACGAAATCACGGGCCAGAAACGCATTTTCTGATGAAACGATTTCTCAATACAATCGTCCTGTCGTTAGCAGCAACCGCCGCTGTGGCGCAGAACGACAGTGCGGCTGTAGAGATTCTGCGCCCTGTCACCTCAGCCTATAGCATCGAGGTCGGCTCGTCGCATCTGACCGACACCTATCTCACGCCGCTCAACTACGACGGGTGGACGGCTGCGATGTCATACGAGCGGCTGCAGGCTCCCCGCTTTAATCCCGCAGGCGCCATCATGCAGTTGCGCGGACGGCTCTCTGTCGACCGCGATCAGAATCCGGCCCGCAACGCAACGATATGGGGCCTTGACCTCAATGTCGACTGGGGCGTTCTGTGGCGTCTGAAATCATCGCGCCTCCCCCGCGGACTCGCCTTGTCGGGAGGTATCAATACCGGCATCGACCTCGGCGCGCTCTATCTCGCCCGCAACGGCAACAATCCGGTCACGGCTAAAGCTGCCTGGACGGTTGGCATAAGCGCGATGGCCGTATATAATTTCAGACTTGGCGCTCTGCCTCTGACACTCCGCTATCAGCCGTCGCTGCCGCTTACCGGCGTCTTCTTCTCGCCCGACTACGGCGAGCTCTACTATGAGATATATCTCGGCAACCGCAGCGGTCTTGTCCACTGCGCGTGGCCCGGCAATTATTTCAGACTTGACAATCTCGTGACCCTCGACCTGCGTTTCAAGGGCGCGACGCTGCGGCTCGGCTACCATAATGAAGTCTATTCGGGCAAGGTCAGCAATATCGTCAGCGGTCATACGGTCCACAGTTTTGTCATCGGCCTGGCCAACGAATGGATTTCTCTCTCGCCCCGGCGCAAGCTCTCTGATGACGCAAAAATTATATCTGCAATTTATTGATGATTAAGAAAATATTAATGGCGGTAATCGCCTCGGTCGCACTCTCTGCCTGTCACAAGACCGAAAAATGGGACGCTGATGTCTACGGCAATTTTGATGCGCTTTGGACAATAATCGACGAGCACTATTGCTTTTTTGACCAAAAAGACATCGACTGGGACGCAGTCTACAGCAAGTATCACAAGCGTCTCGGCAACGACATGACGGCCCGCGAGTTTTTTGACATCTGTTCTGACATGCTCGCCGAACTCAAGGACGGCCATGTCAATCTCAGCTCGAGTTTCGATGTCTCTTATTACCGCAACTGGTGGAGCGATTACCCTCAGAACTATGACTCCCGTCTTATCGAGCAATATTATCTCGACTTCGATTATTCGTCGGCCTCAGGCATGAAATATGCCGTTCTGCCTCAGAATGTCGGGTATATCAACTACGCTTCATTCTCATATATGGTGGGCGAGGGCAATCTCGACGCCATCCTCTACAGTTTCTCGCCCTGTCGCGGGCTCATCATCGACATCCGCGACAACGGTGGCGGCGATATGACTAATGTCGAGACGATAGTGCGCCGTTTCATCGATGAAAAGATACTTGCCGGTTACATCTCGCATAAGACCGGTCCGGGTCACAGTGATTTCTCGAAGCCCTACGCCTATTATTTCGACCCCGCTCCGGCCGGGCGTCGCCGCTGGCTAAAGCCCGTCGTCGTGCTGACAAACCGCAGCACCTTCAGTGCCGCCAACAACTTCGTGTCGATAATGAAACTTCTGCCCAATGTCAAGATAGTCGGTGACCGCACCGGCGGCGGCAGCGGCATGCCTTTTTCTTCTGAAATACCCTGTGGCTGGGGCGTACGGTTCTCGGCCTGTTCGGTTCTCGACGCCCTCGGTCAGTCGACCGAGAGCGGCATCGACCCCTCGCCCGGATGCAAAGTCGACCTCGACCCCCTCAAAGCCCTCCAAGGCACCGACACCATGCTCGACAAAGCCATCGAAGTCCTGTTGGGGGAATAATCACCGATATTCCACCATCTAAATGTTTTGATTATGACCAAGATAGAGAATGAAAAGCAATATCAGTGGGCGGTAGAACGGGTGGAAAAATTATTACCGCTCGTTAACGACGATACCCCCGAGACCGACCCTAACTACATAGAATTAGTCCTTCTGTCCAATCTCGTCGCAGATTATTCCGACGAGCATTATTCTGTCGGTGATCCATCGCTGGTAGATGTTATGAAGCTTCGCATGTATGAAATGGGCTTGACTCAGGCCTCGCTTGCCAAACTTATAGGCGTAAGCCCTTCACGCATTTGCGATTTTCTTTCAGGCAAAAGTGAGCCGACCATGAAAGTCGGCCGAGCCATAAGTAAAAAACTCAACATTGACCCCGCGATAGTACTCGGAGTCTAATCCGACACCATGCTCGACAAAGCCATCGAAGTCCTCCTGGGAGAATGATTAATTAAACGCTTTGTCATTGAGAATGCGGCCTTTGAGGCGGTCGCGGTCCTTGAGATAGTCGCTCGATGCAAGATAGCGGTCGATGATGTCGGCGTGAGCCGCGTTGTGGAGGTCGGTACCGACGAAATCAACCAAACCCTTTTCAATCAGCATCTCCGCGATTTTGCGCTCATCCTTGCCATAACCTCCGGCAAGACTCAGCACATTGATCTGGAACATCGCTCCGGCGTTATGAAGCACCTCATAGCGCTCGGGGTGCTTATAATAATATGAGTAGCGCTCGGGATGTACGAGGATAGGGCGCAGCCCACGCACCTGCAGGTCGAAGATGACGCTGTCGAGATTGCCCGGCTCGCGCACAAACGGATTTTCGATAAGGATATAATTGTTAGGCAGAGTCATAAGACGCTCAGCCTCAAGCTCGCGGGCGAAAAGGTCGTCGATGCGATACTCCGCCGAATTCTCTATGACCATATCAGTCCCGTCGTCAGCCAAAGCCTTTTTCAGAGCCTCGCGGGCAGCGCCGACCGTCTCAGGCGTGTTCGGGAACGTCAGGTTCGTCACATGCGGACTCGCGATGATTCGCTCCAGCCCCCATGCCTTCATGCGCTTGATCAGCTCGACCGACGTCGCCGCGTCAGGCGACCCGTCGTCGATGCCCGGCAGAACATGACAGTGGATGTCGGTTTTGAAAAAAAACTCCTGCGGCTCAACCGCAGCCTTCCACCTCTTGAATATATTGAACATAGTATTTCCTTATTTTTTCTGCAAAATTAGCTCATCCGAGTCAATTGCGCACTCTAAAAAACAGAAATCTTATTATTTGAGACAAAATATTAAAGAATTTTTTCTTTAATACAAAAATAAAACATATATTTGCCGTTACAGAAATTCTGTAGATATTGACATAAAACAACTCAATATAAAACTTGATATGGAAAATAAAAAACTGAAAATTCGTGACCTTACGCTTCGCGACGGACAACAGTCGCTGTTTGCAACACGTCTTAGCCAGGGCGAGATTGACAAACTGCTGCCCTACTACGAGAACGCCGGCTTTTATATCATGGAAGTCTGGGGCGGTGCAGTGCCCGACTCGGTGATGCGCTATCTCGACGAATCTCCCTGGGACCGTCTCCGCAGCGTCTCTAAAGTGATGAAAGGCAAATCGCTTCTTTCAGCTCTTTCGCGCGGACGTAACCTCTTCGGCTATGTGCCTTATCCCGACACTGTGCTCGAAGGTTTCTACAAGGAGGCTATCGCCAATGGTCTCAATGTGATGCGTATTTTCGACGCTCTCAACGACATTGACAATGTAAAGGAATCGATCAAACTCATCAATAATCTCGGCGGCATCGCCGACGGCGCTGTCTGCTATACTGTCGACCCCAAGCCGGTCGCAGTCGAACAGCCCAAGCAGGGCTTCTTCGCCCGTCTCTTCGGCAAGAAAAACGAGGTTGCCGAGCCTGAGAAGATTTTCACCGACGAATATTTCGTTGAGAAAGCGAAGGCTATGGAAGTTCTCGGTGCCAAAATCATCACCCTCAAGGATATGGCCGGCCTCGTCACTCCGTCGCGCGCCGCGTCGATCATCTCTAAGCTCAAAGCCAATCTTAAAGTGCCCGTCGATTTCCATACACACTGTACTCCCGGCTACGGTCTGGCTTCGAGTGTGATGGCCATTATCAACGGCGTAGACATCCTTGACACCAACATCTGGTGGTTCGGCGGTGGTTCGGCTGCTCCGGCCATCGAGCTTGTCTATCTCTTCGCCAAAAAGCTCGGTGTCGAGATTGATGTCGACATGAAGGCCGTCGGCGAGATTCGCAAACGTCTGCTCGACGCCCGCAAGTCGCTCAAAGACTTCGATCTCGGCAAACTTCCGCGCGACTTCGACCCGCTCAACGACAAGC
>USIN01000032.1 GCA_900554715.1 uncultured Bacteroidales bacterium | reverse complement strand
CGACATGCTCAATGCCGCCGGACGCCGCGCTGACGGCCTGAGGGCATACGAGCAGGCAATTTCGGCCAATCCGTTCAATTATATGGCTCTCAATAATGTGGCCTATTATTATGCCGACACCGACACCCTGCTCGATGTCGCCGACCGATATATAAAGACAGCCATACGCCATGAGCCCGACAATATCTCGTTTATCGACACTTACGCCTGGGTGGCTTTCAAGCAGGGCGATCTCGAGACGGCCCGCCGCTATATCGACAGGGCTATCGACCAGGCCGACTTTGATATGGTGGCTGATTCGGTCGATGTGACCATTGATTCTGTCGCCGAGGTTGTAGTGCCTGATACGGTCATCGTGGAGGAGGTGGTCGAACCGGTCGTGGCGAGAGAGGCCTCGTCGGAAGTCTATGACCACGCCGGCGATATATATGACCGCATCGGCGACCGTGACCGGGCTCTGCGGTTCTGGCAGAAGGCTCTGGATCTCGATCCCGGGAATGCCGTGATCAAAGAAAAAATCGCTAAAATCAAGAAAAAGAAATGAAGAGAAACAAACATATCGCGCCTCTGGCCGCCGTCGTCATTATGGCTGCGGCGATGCTCGGGGCATGCAGTTCGTCTAAAAAAGCCGCCGGTGGCAAAAATCAGGACACTCCCGGCATCGAGGTCGCTCCCGTGTCGTCGCCTGCGGCTGTCATAAGCGGTCTCGCCCAAAGTTACGGCGAATGGACCGACGTCTCCATGCCTGTCAAGGTCAATCTGCTCGAACCTAAATATATGAGCGTCTCGGGCAAGGCGGTGATGGTGCGCGACAAAGAGATTTATATCTCGCTGCGCGTGCTGGGATTCGAGGCCGGAGGAATTTATATCGACCGCGACTCGGTGTTTATATATGAGAAGCTCCATAAGATAATGCTTGCCGAACCGATGTCGCGCATAAGCCGTGCGACCGGCCTGACACTCGGCGACATTCAGGACGCGATACTCGGCCGTGTCTTTGTCAGCGGCGAAGGAACGCTTGACGTCTCGTCGGTCAAGCGTTTCAGACTGACTGCTACCGACGGCCTTATCGCCATGTCGCCTGATAAAAAACAGAAAAATTTCGCGTGGCTCTTCAATGTCACCGACAACGAGCGGCCTTCACTCAGATCGCTCACCGTCGATGCCGCAGGCCGCGCCACGCTCGACTGCACATACACACAGGCTATAGAGACCGCTGCCGGAGCTGTCGCTCCGGATATGACCGTCGATGCCGTTTATGGCAAACGCAAGGTCAGAGCCGGTCTTGACTGGTCGCTGTCGAAAGCGCAGTGGAACACCGGAGCCGAGACCCGATGGAAAAAGCCACGTGGTTATACGCGTCTTGATTTCAATAAGATAATAAAGATGCTCGGCAAAGAATAGAACGTCGCCGGCGAAATAACAGTAAACCAATCAGATGAAACGCATAATATATATCTTAGTCGCCGCGATGCTTGTGCTGGTGCCTGCCGATGCCGACGCGCGCCGTAAACAGCGCAATGCCAAGTCGGTCAAGCAGGAGCAGCGCGCCACGGCCAAGGCGATAGAGAAGGCCAAGAGCGACATCACTCAGAACGATCAGGAAACGAGGCGTCAGCTAAACCGTCTCAACTCGCTTTCGGCCGAGATTGACAGCCGCAGCCGCGATATTGATGCGCTCAAGGCCCGCATCGCCGCTCTCGACCGTCGTCTGAAAACCGTCGGCGACAGCATAACGGCTCTCGAGGGAAGCCTCGGCGCGCTGAAGACATCTTACGGCAAGACTCTCCGTGATATACGCCGCCGTCGTCAGGCGATGAACGATTTCATGTTTGTGTTTTCATCTGAGTCGTTCAATCAGGCTTACCGGCGCGTCAGATACCTGAGGCAGCTCGACCGCTGGCAGAAGACAAAGGCCTCGCAGATATCAGAGCAAAAAGCCGAACTCGAGCAGCGTCGCGCGGCTCTCGAAGGGTTGCGGCGTGACCGTGCCGCCGCGCTGACGCAGCTGTCGGCGTCGCAGAAGGCTCTCGAGACCGACCGCGGGCGCACCGAGGAAATCGTCTCGTCGCTGCGCCGTCAGGGCAAGTCGCTCAAAAATGTGCTCGCCGAGAACAAGCGCCGCATGCAGGCTCTTGACGCCGAGCTCGACCGCATCATAGCCGAGGAAGCCCGACGAGCCGAAGAAGCGCGCCGGGCCGAAGAGGCCCGCAAGGCTGAGGAGGCCCGCAAGGCGGCTGAGGCGCTCAAGGCCGAGGCCGCGCGCAAAGCCCGTGAGGAAGCCGAGCGCAAAAAGGCCGTCGCCAATGATACGGCTAAAGATAAGGCGCCAAAAGACAAATCGTCTGAAAATAATAACAAGCCTGTCGCCAAGGACGACAAAAAGCCGGTAAAACCGGTTGAGAAGGTCGGGCAGAAACAGAAGAAGCAGTCTGACTTCGACGCCATGGCCGAGGCCGACAGGAAGCTGACGGGCAGTTTCACCGACAACAAGGGACGACTGCTGTTCCCCGTGGCCGGGCAGTATAAGATTGTCGGCATCTTCGGCCGCACGAGTCACCCCGATCTGTCGCGTGTCGAGGTCAACAACAGCGGCATCGACATCGAGGTGCCTGCCGGAGCGAAGGCGCGCGCCGTTTTTGACGGCGAGGTGTCGTCGGTCTTCCGCGTCAACGGCTATCACAACGTCGTGATGCTGCGCCACGGCTCATATCTGACCGTCTATGCCGGCATAGACCGTCTCGATGTCAGGAAAGGCGACAAGGTCAAGGCCGGCCAGTCTCTCGGTTCGATATTTACCGACGCCGATGACGACAACCGCACGATACTCCACTTCGAGGTGCGTCGCGAGCGTGAGAAACTTAATCCGACCGACTGGGTCAGATAACGATGGGCGGGCGCAGTTTCGGCCACAGTGTTTCGGCCCGGGTGCTGAAAGCCTTGGGCATGTTCGGCAGCGTTCAGATTGTCAATATATTATGTTCAGTCGTGCGCACGAAGCTGCTGTCGGTATGGGTTGGCCCCGTCGGCGTAGGCCTCAACGCGCTGTTTGACAACACGAGCGAACTCGTGTCGTCGTCGACGCAGCTCAATCTGCGCCAGAGCTCGGTTCGCGATATTTCAGCCACTGAAGACGAGCATGGCAGGCTGCTGATGGCGGCCGTGGTTCTGCGCTGGGGCTTGTGGCTCAGCCTCGCCGGCGTCGCGGCGATGGTGATGCTCGCACCGGTATTCAGTTATGTTTCGTTTGGTAATCAGGATTATACGGGGCAGTTCGTGCTGCTGTCGACGCTGATTGTTGCGCTCGGTCTGGCGAACGCCTATATGGCTGTCATGCAGGGTTTCGGGCTGCTTAAAGAACTCGCCTGCGGGCGCCTTGTCAGCGGTGTTGTCGCCACGTCGCTCGCCATACCGGCCTACTGGTTATGGGGGCTTGCGGCGATAGTGCCCGTGCTGATGATATATAAGTTCACGATCATGGCGGTCTACCGTTACGAGATGCGCTCTCTCATACCCCGGCTGCCGCGTCCGACTCTGTCACAGGCTTTCACGCTCGGCAGGGGATTCCTGAAGTTCGGCGCCTATATCACTTTCGCCAACCTCTTTATGGTGGTGATTCAGTATATCTTCTCGGTTTATCTCAACCGCACGGTGTCGACCGAAGAACTCGGTGTCTATCAGGCCGGCAATACCCTCGTTTCGTCGTATATCGGCTTCATATTCACGGCCGTGTCGCTCGAATATTATCCGCGTCTTGCCGCGCGGGTCAAATCGCTCCGGCGCATGTCGGTGACGGTCAACCACGAGGTCGTCCTGCTGATGTGGGTCATCGTGCCGATGCTTGTCGTTTTTGAATGTTGTTCTGATTTCTTTGTCAGGCTGCTCTACAGTTCACGTTTCGAGGCCGTCGTGCCTTATGTGGCCATCGCCGTTGTCGGTGCGGTCTTCAGAGGCGTGTCTGTCTGCTTTTCTTTTGCGTTGCTTGCCCGCGGCGACGGCAGGGCTTATGTCATAGTCGAGGGTGTCAGCTGCCTTTTCGGGCTGACGGCCAACATTGTTGCATACGAATTCTTCGGCTTCGTCGGCCTTGGCGTGGCCTATCTCGTCTGGTATGCGTTCTACGCCACGATGACCGCCGTAGTCTGCCGTCGGCGCTACGGCATGACCGTCAATCCGACGACCGTGCGGTTGGCGCTTGCCGCCGCAGCCGTTGTAGGCGCAGCCGCCGCCATGAAAGCCATCGCCGGCTGGTGGCTACCGACCATCGCCATCCTCCCCTGGCTCCTCCTCCTCTCCCTCAAACGCCTGCGCAAAATCTCCGGGTAAGGTCGATAAGGTCATTAGGGTCGTTAAGGTCGGGCGTTAGAATTTGCGTTTGTTGCGGCGGATGGCGGCCATTTTTTCTGAGAAACCGCCGTTTTCGATAAATTCGTCTGAAACTTTCTGCAATTGTCTGAAAAGCAGGTAATCAGCTTGTTTTATCAAAATAATCGCCATGTTGGCGATAGTTTCAGGTGGGCGAGTCGATATTAGATTCATGTAAAAGTCGGGGTCTTGTTGTGTTGCGCCGAGTCGGCGCATGGCTTCAAACTCGCGACTTCCGGGCTCCCATTGTTTGAAATGGCGTGTTTTTAGGTAGTCTTCGTAGTCTTCGACCAGTTCCAAAAGGCTGGCTTTGGCAACATTGAGCAATTTTAGCTCGGTCTTTGACGATGTGGCTGAAGCGGCGCAACCTTCAATGATATTTTGTTTGCCGCTGCGGGCAGCTTGAATCATTTGGTCGACAGTGCGATCGCCACGACTAAGGAAATTGGTGCAGAAATAATATGTCATCTGGTAAATGACATCGGTCTTCTGATAGCTCAGCAGTTTTTTGTAGTTGTTACGGTTCGGAACCAGCTCGTTCATGGCAGATTGTCGGTAAATTGGTAAATAGTTGATATAGTGGTGACCTTAATGACTTTAATGACCTTAAAGACCTTACACACAATCAAGAGTTACCAGCCGCCGGAGGAGCCGCCGCCGCCGGTGATGCCTCCGCCGAAACCTCCGCCGAAGCTGCCGCCGCCAAAGCCTCCGCCTTTGCCGCCTCCGCCGATGGGTGCGATGATAACGGGCGGCAGTTTGGCGATTGGGTATCTGCGGCTCATGACGTGATGGCAGTTAACGCAGGTGTAGTCTTTGCAGCCGATGCCCTCGCGAGAGACTGTGGGCTGGACGAGCACACGGTCGGATGTAAGGCGTGCCGTACGGGCATGGCATTTCTCGCAGACTGTCATGGGCATGCTCTTGTTGACGAAGGGGAAGATGTCGGTCTCATGGCAGTTGGGGCAGTTCCAGACGTCGTAGTCGACCGAACCGATGCGTTCTTCGGCGTCCTGGGCCGGTGTGAGGTAGTCGTTGTCATGGACCTCGTCGATTTTTATCATCCTGTGGCCGCAATTGGGGCATTTGCGCGGGCTGTTGCGCCAGTGTCTGAGCAGCAGCAACAGCGGCAGTGACGCGATGAGAGGCATCAGCAGACCGCCGGCTGTGGCGATGAGCATGGGGGCTTTCCAGCCTTCGAGCGCGGTATATTTGTCGTAGGGCGATTTGTCGCGCACGCTGCGTACCTTCAGCAGCAGCGCGGCAAGGCACGACAGGGCTAGAATGACGCAGAAGAAGACATACAGTCTGAAAGGATGGACGTCGCTGCGGCCGTAGTTGTCTTTGAGCTTCGATTGCAATTCGGCAGACGCGTCAGGGTCGGTGATGACCTCGGCCACGGCGCTGACGGTCTCGGTCATGCCGCGGTCATAGTCGCCTTCGCGGAAGGCGGGGAACATCTTTTCGCGCATTATGTGGGCGCAGACGATGTCGGGGAGTACGCCTTCACTGCCGCGGCCCGTGCGGATGACGGCCTTGCGGGCGTCGCGGGCCACGAGGATGAGGACGCCGTTGTTGTTATCTTTTTTGCCGAGACCCCAGCTGTTGTAGAGGCGGTTGGCGAAGATGTCGATGTCGTCGTCGATGTCGCCGACGATGACGGCTGCCACTTCGGCCGATGTCTCGCGGCGCACACGGCTCAGGGTCGAGTCGATTTCGGTGCGCGAGGCGTTGCTGAGTATGCCGTCGGGGTCGGACAGATAGCGTGTGTGGTCGTCGACCTGCACGTTGGGGATTTCGTCGACGCTGTAGGTGCGGGCTGTGCCACCGATGACGACGGCGAGCAAGGCGATGGTTATGAGGATATATCGTTTCATCTTGACTTGAAAATTATAGTTCGACGCGCTCTGCGGCTACGTCGTGGCCGAGGAAGAGCGAGGCCAGTGATGAGAATTTGTCGGCTGATTCGGTTGTGAGGAAGCGCGCCGAGCCTCCGCGGGTCAGGCGACTCTCCATTTCGGGGTGACGCGACAGGTAGTCGCGCAGGCTGTCGGCGACGATTTCGCCCTGACAGACGACCGTGGCGTTGGCGGGAGTATATTGGCGTATTTTGTTATAGAGCAGGGGATAGTGGGTGCATCCGAGGATGACGGTGTCGATGTCGGGATCTTTGGCGAAGAGGGCGTCGACTTCCTGCCGGACAAAGTAGTCGGCTCCGGGACGGTCTGATTCGCGGTTTTCGACCAGTGGCACCCACATCGGGCAGGCATGTGAGCTGAACTTGAAGTCGGGATTGATTTTGGCAATCTCGATGTCATACGAGCCCGAGGCGACTGTTCCCGGTGTGCCGAAGAGACCGATATGGCCGTTGCGGGTGAGGTCGCCGATTTTCTCAACCGTCGGACGGATGACGCCGAGCACGCGGCGCGTCGGGTCGATTATTGGCAGGTCGCGCTGCTGTATCGAGCGCAGAGCCTTGGCCGAGGCCGTGTTGCAGGCGAGTATCACCAACGGGCAGCCGAGGTCGAAGAGCCAGCGCACGGCGTCGAGCGTGAAGCGGTAGACCAGGTCGAACGATCGCGAGCCGTATGGTGCGCGGGCGTTGTCGCCCAGATAGATATAGTCGTAGCCGGGCAGGGCGCGTCTGATTTCGGAGAGTATTGTCAGGCCGCCGTAACCTGAATCGAAGACGCCGATGGGACCTGTGGCCGTTGATGTCTTTTCGTTCATAATAAAGATGCGTTATCAATATAAAAAACGAGGGCACGTCATTGTCTATGACACACCCTCTGTTGTTTGCGCTTCAAGATGGACTCGAACCAACGACCCTCTGATTAACAGTCAGATGCTCTAACCGACTGAGCTATTGAAGCGGATAATGCGCCCTCCCTCCGGAGAATTGCGATGCAAAATTACAGTCAAAAATCGAGATATGCAACTTTTTTCACAAATTCTTTCAAAAAACTTTGCCTTATGCCGTCTTTTTATGCCGTCGTCAAGGGTTTAGCTGTAGAGATACCGTTAATCGTCAAGGTAATACTCAGGACTATAGACATCTCCGATAAGGTTACCGTAAATCATGAAGCCTGTGATGTTTGGCGGAGACATCCTTGACGGTTTTTTATTGGGGATGATATATTCGTCGCGAATTTTCATGAGTAAACGACCCAAGATGTTCTCGCCTTCGAGTGTATCATTGTCGGTTGGAGTCGCGCCCCATATATTGTCTTTCGCCGAATATTCGACTAGTGTCGCTGTGCCGGAATCGCGGAGCAGAGAGCCGAATTTGTCCCAGTATTGCAATAGTTTGATGCAGAGACACCATTCCATAACCTTGAATTTTATGGTATCCCAGTCCTGGCGGACGAATGACTGGTGTTGACGACTGATGATTTTGGCTTTCATCGGATTTCTCTCTTCGAGAATAAGTCGTTGAATCTCAGGGTAAAGTGAAAATTTGCAGGCTTGATATAGCGCTTCGGTGTTTGGTATGCATATCTCGTTGACAAACAGAGCATAATCGGGAGCCATGTTTGACAGACCTCCGAAGCGGCCATCGGTTTTGCCGAATGACACAATGTTATGTTTATTATAGCGATACGGCATATTTAAATCAACTCCTTTTTGGCGGGAACAAAGGTTTCCAATTATGACCCGGTATAGACCACCAATAAACTAACGGACAATTATTAGGTATATTGCGCCATGTGAAGAAATGGGTGCCGAGCCCAAAAGTCCTGTAGCTTGGGTTTATAAGTCCTAATGGTCGTATGTTGGGATTTGTCTGCCCTTTAATCCGATTTATAATATAAAGACCTTTTTCAAGAAGAATGTTTTCGTATCTGATGCGATTTTCGGCATTAGAGAAGAAAACTTCTTTTTCCGGCTTTGATGCGTCTCTGAAAGCGTATTGCTCATATTTCTTTGCGTCAAGGCCAGCCAAATATTGGAATATTTCTTTCGGCTGATCTTTTGTGGGTATGGCAATGTTCAAATCCTGTCCGGGTAACATAAGGTGGTTTTGAATTTCATAGCAGGATCTGAGCATAATCGGTATATTGCCGAATTGTTTTCTCAGACCATATACGGTGGCATGCATATCTTGAAAACTCGAGGCCTAATATTAAGGTTGTGGATGCAAAATTAATATATTTCTTTCAATAATAAATTTTTGAGGGCTATTATTTGTCTGTCATCGTTTGGTATCAGTTTGGTATCAGTTTGGTTTGGTATCAGTCGCCCGGTGGTGGCAATTCCCGGGATTATGCGAACCGCTCTTGGGAAAAAAGTGCTATATTTGCCGGCTATTTACAGATTCGTTCAACTATCTAATTCTACTTCATTATGAAAAAGCTTGTTTTTATGAGTATCCTGGCGGTTATGGCGGCCGCTGTGATGTTTGTCTCGTGTAGCGACGACGACAATCCTGCGATATATTACGTGCGTTACACTGTCGGCGGCACACCCGGCGGCGATTTTGATGTCAGCTACACCGATGTGACCGGTGAGTATGGCGTCATCCAGCAGATAAATCCCGCAGGCAAGGTCGAAGTCGTTGTCGGTCCTGTCGAGGCCGGTTTCAAGGCCGAGCTGGCAGCGTCGGTCGACGCCCATGCTTCAGAATATCTTCAGATTGATGTCAGCCGTGATGGTAAGCCCTTTGTGCAGAAACGCAATGTCGCCCACGGCACATATATCTATTACACTATCACCTCTGAAGACCGTTGACGGCTGTCTGACGCCGATTGCGGCGGGATATAACTTTTTTTGTGGCCCGGCTGTTATGTAATTTAGATTAGAATTGTTAATTTCGCTTGTTAATTCTATCACGACCTCCGACATGAAAAAGATCATCATATTCCCGTTGTTGCTATTGTTTGTGGCTTCGGTTGTTGTGGCCGGGTCGGCCACGCGCAGCAAAAAAGCTGATATCTCGCGTAATCTACAGATTTTCAATGCAGTTTACAAGGAGCTGCAGACCCAGTATGTCGACACGATAGATGCCGACAAGACGATGCGCACGGCCATTGACGCATTGTTAGGTCAGATTGACCCCTACACAGAGTATTATCCCGCCGACGACCAGGACGAGATCACGTCGATTTCGTCGGGACAGTATGCCGGCATCGGCTCGTATATCGTCAAGCGCGGCGACAATGTGCTGATACATCAGCCTCAGTGGAACTCGCCCGCCCGTAACGGCGGCCTGCGCCACGGCGATGTCATTCTCTCTGTCGACGGATGGGTGCTCAAGCCCGAGACGGCGACGGCCGACGTCAGCAAGCGTCTTCGCGGACAGCCCGGCACGCACGTGAAGATTGACGTGCGCCGTCCTTATGTCGACGACTCGCTGCTGACATTCGACATCGTCCGCAGTCAGATAAAGGTCAATCCGCTGCCATACGCCGGCGTCCTCGACGACAGTATCGGCTATATACGCCTGACGACATTCAACGAGAAGAGCGCCGAGGCGGTCAAAAAGGCCGTGACCGATTTCAACGCCGTGCCCGGTCTCAAGGGCATTGTCCTTGACCTGCGCGACAACGGCGGCGGTCTGCTCGAGAGTGCCGTCCAGATTGTCGGCAACTTCGTCAACCGCGGCACCGAGGTCGTGCGCACGAAGTATAACGACTCGACCAAAGTGCAGATCTACAAGACACCCAAGGCGCCGATAGCCCGCGACGTGCCTTTGGCCGTGCTTGTCAACGACGGCACAGCTTCGGCCAGCGAAATCGTTTCGGGTTCGCTGCAGGACCTCGACCGCGCCGTCATCATCGGCCAGCGCTCGTTCGGCAAAGGCCTGGTGCAGCACACCCGTCCGCTGCCCTACGACGGCATTCTTAAAGTCACCGTTGCAAGATATTACATACCCAGCGGACGCCTCATCCAGGCCATCGACTACTCGCACCGCGACGAGCAGGGTCGTGTCACCCGCATACCCGACAGCCTGACGACGGTCTTCAAGACCCGTCACGGCCGTGAGGTGCGCGACGGCGGCGGCATCACCCCCGACATCACCGTCAAGCTCCCCGAGGGCAACAGGTTGCTCTATAATATCGTGGCCGATTTCTGGGCGTATGATTACGCCAACCGTTTCGCCGCGCAGAACGACAGCGTCGGCGCGTCTGACGAATTTGTCGTCGGCGACTCGATATTCGACGATTTCAAGAAATTCATCGACCCGGCACGCTTCAAATACGACCGTCTCTGTGAGTCGGCTCTCAAATATCTGCGTGAAGCCGCCGAGAACGAGGGCTATATGAACGACACTGTCGCAGCCGAGTTTGCACGTCTCGATACGCTGCTGCGTCACGACCTCAACCGCGACCTCGACCATAACCGCAAGGACATCATCGAGATACTCGACACCGAGATTGCCGAGCGCTATTTCTCTGACAGCGACCTCGTGCGCCGGTCGCTCAAGGGCGACGCCGCGCTCGACTCGGCCCGCGTCGTGCTGTCATCGCCTGAAAGATATAAGGCTATACTGAGACCTAAGAAATGACAATCAAGGAATTAAGCAAAGCATTTGTCACCGAGGCCCGGGCAAAGGCTCTCGCGTCGGCAGGGCGCAGCTCCGAGGTGACGGCTTATGCGCTGGCCGGCTCGTCGGCCGCCGTGATGTTGGCCGGCATGAAACGCCGGGCGGTGCCCGTGCTCGTCGTCGGCGATTCGGCCGACGATGCCGGATATCTCTATTTCGACCTCACGCGCCTCGTCGGCGAGGAGGCCGTCGCGATATTCCCGTCGGGCTATAAACGCGACATCAAATACGGTCAGGTCGACCCGCCCTCGCAGATTCTGCGCACCGAGGCTCTCGGCCGCATCGCCGACGACCGCAACCTGCGCTTCGTCGTCACATATCCCGAGGCGCTTGCCGAGCGTGCCGCCGCGCGACAGGCCATCGCCGATCACACCCTCAACGTCAGTGTCGGCAGCGTTGTCGACCTGACGAAGACACAGAAATGGCTGCGCGACAATGGCTTCACCGAGGTAGATTATGTCTATGAACCGGGCCACTTCGCCGTGCGCGGCTCGATACTCGATATCTTCGGCTACTCCAACGAGCTGCCTTACCGCATCGACTTCTTCGACGACGAGATCGACTCGATACGTTCGTTCAACGTCGAAACCCAGCTTTCCGAAGAGCGATTCGACAGCATCTCGATTATCGCCGACGTCACACGCGACGCTCTTGGCGGCTCTCTGCTCGATTATATAGCCGACGAGACACTTGTTGCTGTCCGCGACGCTTCGCTGACCCTTGCGCGCGTCAAGGCCATAGGCGAGGAAGAGTTCTCGCAGAGCGCCATGATAGCCGACGAGGGCGACACCAAGGCCATGCAGCAGGTCGTCGACGCCGAAGCTTTCGCCCGTCGGTTCGCCTCGTTCAGGCGCCTCGAGTTTACCGCCGCGCAGACGCCCGCCCGCGACGTCAGGGCTGCCATCGACTTCAAATGTTCGCCACAGGGCATCTATCATAAGAACTTCGACCTCATCAGCGAGTCGTTTGCCAAACTCATCGCCGAGGGTTACAAGATTTATATCCTCAGCGACAACGAGAAACAGTTCGACCGCCTGCGCGTCATCTTCGAAGACCGCGGCGATAAAATCGAGTTTACCCCCGTGCTGTCGACGCTTCACGAGGGCTTCGTCGACCATGTCACCAAAAACTGCCTCTTCACCGACCATCAGATTTTCGACCGCTTCCACAAATACACCCTCAAGAGCGACCGCGCCCGTTCCGGCAAGCTCGCCCTCTCGCTCAAAGAGCTGAGTCAGATTGAGGTTGGCGACTATATTGTCCACGTCGACCACGGCATCGGCACCTTCGCCGGACTGCTGCGAACCGATGTCGGCGGCCGCATGCAGGAGATGATCAAGCTCGTCTACAAGAACAACGACATCATCTTCGTCTCGATCCACGCACTCCACAAACTTGCCAAATACAGGGGCAAAGAGGGCGTTCCGCCCAAAATCAACCGCATCGGCTCGGGCGCGTGGAACAAGGTCAAGGAGCGCACCAAGAGCAAGCTCAAGGACATAGCCCGCGACCTCATCCGCCTCTACGCCGCACGCCGCGAGGAGAAGGGCTTCGCCTTCTCGCCCGACTCATACCTCCAGCAGGAGCTCGAGGCCTCGTTTATCTACGAGGACACGCCCGACCAGCTGACAGCCACCAAGGCCGTCAAGGCCGACATGGAGAGCGACCGCCCGATGGATCGCCTCATCTGCGGCGACGTCGGCTTCGGCAAGACCGAAATCGCCATCCGCGCCGCCTTCAAGGCCGCGGCCGATGGCAAGCAGGTGGCAGTACTTGTGCCGACGACCGTGCTCGCCTATCAGCACTACAACACGTTCAGAGACCGCCTCAAAGATCTGCCCGTCAGGGTCGACTACCTCTCGCGTGCCCGTTCGCCCAAACAGGTCAGGGAGATACTCGCCGATCTGGCCGACGGCAAGATCGACATCATCATCGGCACCCACAAGCTTATCGGCAAGAGCGTCAGGTTCAAGGACCTCGGCCTGCTCGTCATCGATGAGGAACAGAAATTCGGAGTCGCTGTCAAAGAAAAGCTCAAACAGCTCAAAGTCAATATCGACACCCTGACGATGAGCGCCACGCCTATACCGCGCACCCTCCAGTTCTCGCTGATGGGCGCCCGCGACCTCTCGTCAATCAACACTCCGCCCCCCAACCGCTATCCGATAGTCACGACCGTCACGGCTCTCAGCGACGATATCGTCGCCGAGTCAGTCAACTTCGAGCTGTCGCGTGGCGGACAGGTCTTCTTCATCAATCCGCGCATCGAGGGCCTTTATGACCTCGATGCCATGATAAAGCGCGTCGTCCCTGACGCCCGCACCGTCGTCGCCCACGGCCAGATGCCTCCCGAAAAGCTTGAGAAGGCCATCGTCGACTTTGCCGCCCACGACTACGACATCCTTCTGGCGACGACCATCGTCGAGAGCGGCATCGACATGCCCAACGTCAACACCATCATCATCAACGACGCCCAGAAGTTCGGTCTCAGCGAGCTTCACCAGCTGCGCGGCCGTGTCGGCCGCAGCTCGCGCAAGGCTTTCTGCTACCTTATGGTGCCGCCGCATGTGCCCCTGTCGCCCGTTGCCCGTCGCCGCCTTCAGGCCATCGAGA
>USIN01000031.1 GCA_900554715.1 uncultured Bacteroidales bacterium | reverse complement strand
CACTCTTGTAGTAGGCTTTATGGCGCTCTGCTCGGTGCTCTGGGGCAAAGAAAGCTCCAGTCCCGTAGGGAAGACGAATGTGGAGGTCACCATGAAGAATATGAGCAGCAGGAAAATGACATCGGTCATCGACGCCATCGAGAAAGCCGCCATCATTTGATGTTGACGTTTGAGCACGGTAGTTTATAGGCTAAAGAGGGAAACAATCTTTTTTATACAATCCCGCAGGGGATGAGGATCACACTGCAGGTTCGTTGAGCAGGTCCATGAACTCCATTGATTTGGATTCGAGCAGGTTCATGACCGAGTTGATGCGTGCCACCAGGTAGTTGTATGCGAAAAGGGCGATCACACCCACCACAAGACCGGCCACGGTGGTGACAAGAGCGGTGTAGATACCGGAAGAGAATGTGGCTATATTGGCCGAATTGCCTTCCGCCGCAATGGCGTAGAACGCCTCGACCATACCGACCACAGTGCCGAGGAAGCCGAGCATCGGGGCGCCGGCGGCTGTGGTGGCCAGCCAGGGGAGACCTTTGCTGAGGGCGGCGACCTCGAGGTTGCCGGTGTTCTCGATGGCGACGAGAACGTCGTTCATCGGACGGCCGATGCGGCTGATGCCTTTCGAGATGAGGCGTCCGTAGGGCGAATTGTCCGAACGGCATAGGTTGAGGGCGCTCTCGATTTCGCCGTCGTGGATATAGTCTTTGATGCGTTTCATGAAGGTGTCGTCGAGCTTCGACGCCTTGTAGGTGACGATGGCGCGCTCGATGAAGATATAGATGCTGATGACGGCGAGCAGAGCCAGAGGTATCATGATCCAGCCGCCTTCGACGCAGAGCTGCCAGATTGAGAGCGAGGGGGCGGGCTCGGTTGCTGCAGCCACGGCTGCGGCCGACGTGACGGTGTCAACGGTTGCGACTGTCGCAGCGCTGTCGGTCAGACCGGTCAGGCTGTCGGCGATGACGGGGATTTGTGCTAAGATAGACATTATTGATTGGTTTTTAAGAGATTGCTGCTTTATATCGACGGATTGTCTCTTCGAGGCCGAGGTATAGGGCGTCGCAGATGAGGGCATGTCCGATTGACACCTCGTTGAGATATGGGATGTTGTGCTTGAAGTAAGCGAGGTTGTCGAGATTGAGGTCATGGCCGGCGTTGACACCTAAGCCGACGTTGTGGGCGGCGCGACTGGCTTCGGCATAAGGAGCCACGGCTGCCGCGGGGTCGGTGGGATATTGGTCGGCGTATGGCTTGGTGTAGAGCTCGACACGGTCGGCGCCTGTTCTGGCTGCGGCGGCAATTTGGGACGGGTCGGGGTCGACAAAGATCGATGTCCTGATGCCGGCGTCCTTGAAGCGTTCGACCACTGAAGTCAGGAAGCCGAGGTTTGAGACAACGTCCCATCCGTGGTTTGAGGTGAGGGTGTCTGGAGCGTCGGGGACGAGGGTAACCTGTTCGGGACGCACCTTGAGTACCAGATCGATGAACTCGGGCGAGGGATAGCCTTCGATATTGAATTCTGTCCTGACGAGGGGGCGCAGTGTGAAGACGTCGTCGCGGCGTATGTGGCGCTCGTCTGGGCGCGGGTGGACGGTGATGCCCTGGGCGCCGAAGCGTTCGCAGTCGACGGACACGTCTTCGACGCAGGGACGGTTTTCGCCGCGGGCGTTGCGCAGAGTGGCGATATTGACGCTAAGATTGGTCATTGCTGTTTTTTAATCTGTCGTCTGTCGATGCCGCCGAAACATAGATTGTTAGTTAAAATTTCGGCGGATATGCGATTTTTTTGTAAATTTGTAATTGTAATGCGTCTACAAAATTAGTCACAATTACCAAAAACAAAAAGGATTTGACTCCAAAAGTTCTAAAAACATATAAAATCGACTCACCTTACCCCGCCGTCTATGGCAGCTGCCGTCTGCTTGTCGGCTGCCGGGCCGACGAATATTCGGCATCGGCGATAGCGCGCGCCGTCGAGGACTGCGATGCCCATCTGCTCAACCTCAACGTCATGCCCGGAGCCGACTACGGCTTCGACATGGTCGTCGACCTCAGAGTGGATCTCGCCGCGCCGTATGCTGCCGCCCGGTCGCTCGAGCGCTATGGCTATGCCGTCATCGACGCCCGTGCCGACGGTGATGACCCCGCCGGCGGCGATGACACGTTGCGCCGCCGTGTCGACGAACTTATGAGGTATCTCAATATATGATGATCTTATGAAAATTGCAATCTACGGCAGCCGCCGACAGCACGACCATCTCACCCGCATCGAGGCTTTTATGAAGGCTCTCGCAGCCGCCGGCGACGAGGTGGTGATGCACTCGAAGCTATATAAATATCTTGTGTCGCTGATGCCGCTGGCTCTAGGCGCGGTCACCCGTGTCACCGACCGCGGCAACTTCGACGCCGACATCGTCATCAGCATCGGCGGCGACGGCACATTTCTGCGCACGGCCATGTGGGTAGGTGACAAGGAGATACCTATTCTCGGCATCAACACAGGACGTCTGGGCTACCTCACTTCGCTGCCCGTGACATGCCTGCCGACGCTCCGCGGGCTCATAGACAGCGGCAGATTCACAGTCTCGCGGCGGCGGCTCATCGAGGTCGTATCGCCCGAGCTCAATATCTGGCCATTCGCCCTCAATGAAGTTACCATATCAAAAGACGACAGCGCTTCGATGATAGACGCCAACACGACCCTCAACGGCGTCGATCTCGCCGACTACCGCGCCGACGGACTCATTGTGTCGACACCGACGGGCAGCACAGCCTATAATCTCTCGGTCGGCGGTCCGCTCATCGAGCCGGAGACTCCCGTGTGGGTAATATCGCCCATTGCCGCACATACGCTGTCAATGCGTCCGCTTGTCGTCAGCGACACCTCGCGTCTGACGATCTGTCCCGACGGCCGCGCCTCACACTTCCGCCTGACTCTCGACGGCCGCTGGACGGCTCTCGACATCGGCACGACGGTCGAACTGCGCCGCGCCGGCTTCGACACGCTCGTCATGCGCCCCGACAACATCGATTTCGCAAGCACTCTGCGTGAAAAACTTCACTGGGGACTCGACTGAAATGGCGGCAGTGAAGACTATAACCGGTTCGGGAACATTCGATTACGCTCCAGTCGGGCGAATACACTACACCGTGCGCCCCACGGCCCGGCGCATCACGGCCCGCTGGCGCGCAGGCGCCGTCTACATGTCGCTGCCTCCGCGCCTCGAGACCTCGATGCTGCTCAACGCCCTCAGCGAGATGACTCCGGCGATTCTGCGTCACCGCCCGACCGAAGCGTTCTATCACATCGGCGACACCGTCGACACGGGCGACCTTAAAATCACAATCACTACGCGCACAGAGCATACCGGCCGCGTCGTCGCACGTCAGCTCAAGGCACGCGAATTTGCCGTCGAGGTCGACCCCGACGTCGATTTCACCGACCGCAATGCTGTCATTGCCGTCAGCGACGCGATGAAACATATCGCCCGCTTCGTGGCGCCCGACATACTGCTGCCGCGCGCCCGAGCCATCGCCGAAGCGGTCGACCGCCGGCCTTTGGCATGGGAAATTTCGCGCGGACTGCATACGCTCGGCCGCTGCAACTCGCGGGGCGTCATCGCCCTGAGCTGCGTCTGCGTCTTTCTGCCCGCAGACCTGCGCGACTATATCATCTGCCACGAACTCGCCCATCTCTCGGAGATGAATCATTCGGCCGCTTTCCATCAGATCTGCGACAGATACTGCGGCGGCTTTGAACGCCAGCTTCAGGCGCGCCTCCGCCGCTTCAAATTCCCGGTGGTAAAGTAAAGGCGGATACCTAACATTCAAATCAATCAATCATTAATCTACTTGTTTGTAGGTTGGTATAATTTTTAATATCGCAAATTTTTATTTTTTGTGATATTTTACGATATTTGCAAAAATATGAACTACAATGATAGAATCGCCACCTATTATTACTGCTGAAACAGAACAACGAATCAAAGAAATTATGTCATCCGACAAATATGCTTCGGTGACAGATGCCGTTAACTCGATAAATTCAGACTATTTATATTGGAGTGACGTCAAATACAGAACAGGAAATTTAGGCATATCATCCGAAGAACTTTGGTTTATCGTTAAAACTGCTCGCGAAAAGGCCGATATGCCGATTCAAGAGTTTGGCAACCTACATTTTGCATTATCGAATCATATGCAAAAACAATGTCATGAATTTGACATGAACTTTGGTGGCTCATGGGGAGCCTCAAAGATATTCCCTGACGACAAGTCGATGCGGGAGTTCTATCTCATCAGTTCCATTATGGAAGAAGCTATAGCATCAAGTCAGATGGAGGGAGCCGCCACGACCCGTGAGGCGGCCAAAGATATGCTTCGTATGAAAATGAGCCCCAAAGACAAAAGCCAGCGGATGATATTGAACAATTATACCACCATCAATTTCATCAGAGAGCATTCAAAAGAGAACCTCACGCCGGAACTTATAATGCAAGTACACTCCATGATGACTGACGGAGCCTTAGACATCACGGATGCAGCGGGGCGTTTGAGGCGCGAGGATGAAAACATAGTAGTCGGCGATGGCATCACCGGCGAGACCGTCCATATGCCGCCTCCCGCTAAATGTTTACCCCGCTTTATCGAAGATTTATGCCGTTTCTTTAACGACAGTAATCCGGTGTATTTTATTCACCCCATAATAAAGGCTATTATAGTCCATTATTTAGTAGGCTATTATCATCCTTTTGCCGACGGGAACGGCAGAACAGCCCGTGCTCTGTTCTATTGGTATATGATGAAGTCTAATTATTGGCTTGTTCAATATCTGTCGATTTCAAGAATTATAAAAGGGTCAAAAAAAGCATATGAGAGAGCTTACCTTTACTCGGAACACGATTCTAACGACCTGTCTTACTTCATCCAGTATAATTTAAATGTATTGCACAAGTCGTTTGAAGAATTACGAAAATATCTCCTGCGCAAGAACAAAGAAAAAAGAAAAGCCGAACGTTTGTTGCATCTGGGCAATATCTCTTTAAGACAGGCGGAAATTCTCAACCGCTATATCGAAAACCCTGACGACGTGATAACCTCGACCGAACTCGTCAACCGTCTCGGCATCAGTCACGGCACAGCCAAATCTGACCTTAAAGATTTGACACAAAAAGGCTATTTAACCGAAATCGCGCTTAATGGCAAGACAAAAGGATATATCAGGAGCGATGATTTCAACGAAATTACAAAAATAATCAAACGCTAAATAACGCCGCTGCAATATCGCAAAATATCGCAATTTATTGTAAATTGCGATATTTTATAGCATAAATTATTACTTGTCAGCGGGTCGACGAGCGGCTGATCAGACCGACGAGCCAAAGAAGTACTATGGCGCCGACGACCGAACAGATAAGGCTGCCGATGATGCTCGTCGTATGTATGCCGAGGAGGCCGAAAAGCCAGCCGCCGAGCACACCTCCGATGATGCCGACCACAAGATTGACAACAACGCCGAAACCTCCGCCGCGCATAAGCTTGCCGGCAACAAACCCGGCCACAAGACCTATAAGTATAAACCAGATAAATGACATAATGAATAGTATTTTATAATGTAAGACATTACAAAGAATACAATTCAAAAAATCGTTTTGTTCAAAGATAGATTACTGCAAATAAAAGTCGTCAAACTTCACATAGATTTCGTAATCTTTGTATTCATTTTTAGCGATACTTTCATTACCTGCAAAAATTCAACGAATTTTTTGACTAAAAAGTTTGTTACTCAACAGAAAAAGGTTTTAATTGTCATCCTCGGGTCGGGGATGGTCTTTGACCCATTGTTTCCATTGTTTTTTATCGGCCCATATCCATTTTTCATATTTTATGGGGTTGACCGGCACCTCAATCGAGCACGGCACAAAGTAATAAACGTTGTCGCAATTATTGAGCAACGTTATTCTTTCGGGAGCCAATGCCTTTGTAAATTTCAGAATCCGCCTTTCATAAATTTGGAATTCATAATAACTTTCATTCCATTTGGCAAAAATATCATCCGGCGAAAATACAAAAATTCGTAAAGTATCATTATCGATATTGTATATACCAAAGTCTCCGTAATTCTTATCAAAGATACTGTATTTACGCATTGCATCATTATTCCCGTGTTTAAAGAAAACAGAGCCATCGGGAGTAAGTACTATTAGCGTATCGGGGTTACACGTGTCAGAAGAGTTGCTATAAAATCCGTCAATCTGAAGGCATTTGTCTTTGTCGGGGAAATAATTGTTACTGAACTTATAATGTGTCCATTGCGATAAATAATGGCCTCGAAAACAGCTTTGTAAAGTCGTCAGCGATATGATAGACAGAATGGATAAAAGTAGTCTGTTCATGATAACAGGATTCTTTTAGAGTAAATGCGTTAATATCTATCCAATTTTATGGTTCGTATTTCATTATTGTCTGTTTTGTAGCTTATCGAATAGCTGTTCAGACTGTCTGTTTTTATCAGACGATAGCTTTTGGAATACTGATTTTTAAATTTTTCTTCAGATATAAATTCGGGAATGGTTTTAAGGTCGACCCATTTGATGTGGGTGGAGTCTTCGATTTTGAAAGTCACTAAACCCATTGCTTTTTGGTGATTAGGGAAAAAGAGACTCGATTCCTGATAGAAATTTATGTTGGCATTGATTGTATCACCGGTTACTTTATAGATACCCCAGACATCAAAGAATTTCATAAATCCGATTGGATAAAATATTATACATGTATCAGGATATAGGTCAAACTGAGAGCAAGTATAAAAGCCATTGGTATTCAGTTTGCCGGCAGAGTCTGCTATATATCCGGGATTTCGCTTGATTGTGGCGGTTGCGAAAAAATGATTAATGTCTTTGTCTGAGCACAATTGCAATTTTTTGTCATGCAAAGGCTGCCGTTGATAAAAAAGATTTTCAATAGACAGACAACTATTTAACAACACCGATGCCGTCACACTCCCGACTACAAAAATCATCGTTTTTCTCAATATGTCCATGAGATTGTATGAATTTAAGGTAGGTTTTTCGCAAAGTTAATCATATATTTGCGGCGAGCAAGTATGATGACCCTAAATTATGCGGTTTCGATGAACAATCAGGCGTTTGCGGCTGTCATATATTAACTGGAAAAATCATCACATTATGATAAAGTTTGATTATAAGGCTATGGTGACTAAGGTCAAGGGCTATTTTGACCTCACCGACTTCCTGTTACCTCAGGCCGAGGCTGAGGCAGCTATCCGCGAGGGTGTTTCGTTCCGCGGGGTCAATATCCTGATACTCATTGTGGCTATATTTATCGCGTCGTTGGGACTGAATGTCAACTCGACAGCGGTCATCATCGGCGCCATGCTCATCTCGCCGCTTATGGGCCCGATCATCGGCATAGGTCTGGCGGTCGGCGTGCATGATTTCGAGCTGATGAAGAGGTCGTTCCACAACCTGATGATGGCGACGCTGTTCAGCGTCGCGACGTCGTGTCTGTATTTTATCATATCGCCGGTCAACGAAGGCCATAGCGAGCTGCTCGCCCGCACGTCGCCGACCATCTACGACGTCTTCATCGCCCTCTTCGGCGGCGCAGCCGGTATACTCGCCACCGGCAGCCGTGTCAAAGGCAATGTGCTGCCCGGCGTGGCCATAGCCACGGCTCTTATGCCGCCGCTGTGTACGGTCGGCTACGGTCTGGCGACGTTGCAGTTCAATTATTTTATAGGGGCGCTCTATCTCTTTTTCATCAACTCGGTCTTTATAGCCTGCGCGACAACAATCGGTATCAAGCTGATGAAGTATCAGGTCAAGGATTTCTCGAATCCGGTGCGTGCCAAACGTGTCAAGAATATCGTCTACACGATTGCTGTCCTGACGATGATACCGGCATGTTTCATGACTTACTCTATGTATATGCAGTCGACGTTCATCACAAACTGCGACAGGTTTGTCAACACTGAGTTTGATTTCCCCAACACTCAGGTGCTCAACTATAAGCCGAATTATAACAAAGGCAAAAGGGAGCTGGCGGTCAGTCTCGTCGGCGCTCCGTTGCCAGAGGACTCGCTGCTTCTGGCCATGACCGACAAGCTGCCTGACTATCATCTTGGGGGCACGCGGCTGCGTATCGCCCAGGGCGTCGGCTCGACGATGCCCAATGCCGAGTCGATGTCGTCGTCGATGCTCCGCGACATGTATCAGGTGACGCAGGCCACTATCGCCGGTCAGCAGCAGACGATCGACTCGCTGCGTACGGTCTGTGCCGCAGCCGCTCATAACGATACAATCGGTTCGGTAATCGCGCCCGAGCTGCGCGTTATATTCCCGCAGGTGCGCGACATAGCTTTCACCCGCGCAATCGTCAGCAATGTCGAGAACGACGACCGCGACACGCTGAACCTCGTTCTTGTACAGTATACATCGCCGATGGGCAACGCGCAGACGACAAAATTCCGCGAATACCTCGAGGCGCGCCTCGGCACCCGCCCGATTACAATCGTCTCGGGCGACTACCGATAGCGTCCCGGCGCGCTGACGCCTTACTTAACGACTTTATACCGCGCCCACAGGACGCCGTTGGGATAAGTCGATACTTCCTTGAATTCCAATCTCGTGGGCGAGAATCCGGGTTTGTCGGCGATGCCGTCGAATAGAGCGGGCTGTCCCTTGCGACCGTCGATGCCCGGAGCCGTCATCACGCTGATTTCGTCGAGCAGGCCGGCGGCAAGAAATCCGCCGTTGATTTCTCCGCCGCCGACGACAGCGATGCGTTTGACGCCGAACTTGTCGTGCAGAATCGAGGCGGCGCGGGCGAGGTCGATGCGGTCTTCTCCCACAGCAATATATGAGATGCCCTTGGCACGCAGATAGTCGAGATATCCGGGGGATGCCTTGAGGCTGACGATGCAGATGTGGCCGCTGTTGTCGCCGTCATCCCACAGGAGGGTGCCGCGTGTGTCGACAGAGACGCTGTAGACGTCGGCCGAACCGGCGACATAGACCGCAGGTTCGGCGATATGGCCCTGAACGGTCGGTTTGAATTCCCCAAAGCCGCAGCGGTGGATCTGATAAGAGTGGCGCCCTTCGATATGGGCCTGACAGTCGAGCGAGCCGAGGGCGTCGTAGTATTCGTCGCCGCTGATTTTATCGACCATGTCGCAGGCGATGCGGCCGTCGACGCTCTGCATCATGTGGCAGATTACATAAGGTTTCATTGCTTTGTGATTTTAATGGTTTCTGATGCAAAGTAAGTCATTTAACCTTAGAACCATTTTATATTTTTTGCTCCAATGTTTACCATTATTCCCCAGATGCCGGCCGGTATATGACGACAGGAGGCGCAACGCGTTTATTATCCCGCTGCGCCTCCTGTGTATATGCTGTATATTTAAGTAACTCGATATAATATAACTCTCTAAATCTCGGCATTAATTTTTGCGAGTTACTTATAAAGAATTATTTGCCTTTCGAGGCCATCCATTCGTCGGCATACTGCTCGAGTATCTGTCGGATGTATTTGCCTATTTTCACATAATCGTCTTTGTCGAGGTTGGCAAGTGACACGCGTATTGACCATTTCGGACCGTCAAAGCCGTCTCCGTTGAGGACGACCGCTCCGGTTTCGCTTGCAAGACGGAATACGGCCGAAAGCGGATTGTAGTTGGCGTTTATGTAGTCGGCAAATTCCTGGCCATGCAATTCCTTTGCCCATACCATCAGGTCGATTTCAGAATAATAGTCGGCACGCATGGGGTCGTCGGGCATCTTGAAGCCGAAGTTGTCCCACAGGGCCTCGTATCTGTCGTGTATAAGCCTGATCATTCGCTCGTGGTATACGTCCTGGCTGTCGAGCAGCGTTCCGAGGGCCATCAGGCTCATCTGTATCTGTTGCGGCGTCGACAGACCTGCCGTGTGGTTCAAGGCGATGAGGCGGCTTTCGGCTACCATGCGGTCAATGAATTTCAGGCCTGGCACATCAACGGTGAGTGACTCGTAACGTTTGTCGAGGGCGTCTTTCTTGTCCTGAGGCAAAGCGGCAAGCAGTTTGTCGAATACGTTGTTACGGCTGATTGCGGTGACAGACAGACGCCAGCCGGTCGCGCCGTAGTATTTTGAGAACGAATAGCAAGACATGGCGTTGAACGGCAGGTCGGCTATCAGCGAGCGGTATCCGCGGACAAATGTACCGTAAACGTCGTCGGTGAGAATCATAAGGTCGGGATTGGCCTTGACAACGTCCTTAATGGCTTCGACAGTCTGTCTGTCGAGTTCGTAGCTTGGCGGATTCGACGGATTTGTGACGAACAGCATCTTGTATTTGGGGTCTTTCAGGCGCGCTATATCCTTCGGGTCGTACTGCCAAGTGTGTTTGCCGTCGGGAGTCATCATGTCGGCGCTGACATTGAGCACTGTATAATCAAACTCGCTCAATTCGGGAATCTCGATATACGGTGTGAACACAGGTACCATCAGCGCGATATTGTCTCCCTTGTTCAGAAGAAAGTTGTGTTTGAGGACATCGAAACAGTAACACATGCCGGCCGTAGAACCTTCGACGGCAAAGAGGTCGAGAGTGTCCTGCGGTGGATTACCGGAGCATAACGCCCAGTCAAGGAATTTGCGGGTGATCACTTCGGTATACTGCAGTATACGCGGCGGCGTAGGGTAGTGGTCGCCTGTGATTCCGTCGGCCCATTCATAAACGAGCGCGTCGGCGTCGGCGGCGAGTTCGACCAACGAGTATTCGTAGGCGCGGCGTAGAAAGTCAACGCCGGCGAGAGTCTGGTGGTCGCGCATCCATTGCTCGAAACGAACAGAAATGCCTTCTTTGACAGGTATTCCGGCGATGCCTTCAGGAAGAGTCCAGTTGCCGGCGCATTCGTCCATCGCAAACTGTCCGAGGGCAAAGAATGCCCGGCGCGCTTCGATGGCTATCCAGTTGGGGTTACCGCGGCCTGCGTTCAAGAGTGTGTAGGCTGCGTTTTTGACTTTTTCATCGGCGGCGGCGATTATGCGGCCTTTGAGTTCGAACGGCGAGAGTTTTGAGAGTTCGGCGTCCAGTTGGATGTTTTGTTGCTTTTCCATTTTAGTGAGGTGAGAAATTTGTTATGCAGTCAATAATACCAGTACCACGGCAAAGAGTATCAGCATCGTGTTGCCGATAGCATAGGTGATGGCGTATCCCATTCCCGGGACAGACGAGTGGAGCGATTCTTCGACGGCTCCTAATGCGGCTGTGGTTGTGCGGCTGCCGGCTACGCAGCCGAGCGCTGTGCCGGCACGGAATTTAAATATATACCGGGCCATAAGTATCGCCAGTATCAGTGGCAGACTTGTGGCGATGACGCCCCATACGAGCAACATCAGTCCGGCCTGTTCAAAACCGGCGACAAAGTGCGGTCCGCACTGCAGTCCCACGCAGGCAATGAACATGTTGAGGCCTAGTTCGCGGAACAACCATACACCGGGCTGCGGTATCTGGCCATAGTTGGGACGCTTGCTGTGCCACCATCCGAAAATCAGGCCCATGATCAGGGCGCCCCCTGATGTGGTCAGAGACACGGGCACATTGCCGGCCTTGAATGACAGTACGCCGATAATGCCACCGATCAGTATGCCTAATGACACAAAGATTATATCGGTCGCAGTGGTCTGGTTTTCTGCCAGGCCTATGGATTTAGCGGCTGTGGTGACATCATAGGGCATGCCGACAAGGGTAATATAGTCGCCGCCGTTGATGACCGTGTTGGCGCGGACGGGAATGTTGATGCTCTGTGCACGTTTGATCTCGCGTATGCTGACACCATGCATGAATTTTTCGTTGCGGATTGCAGATACTGTCTTTCCTGCAAAAGTCTTTTTGGTTATCATAACCGGAAGTTTCTCTGCCGGAAAGTCGAGTAATTGCTGGTCCAGAATCTCAGGCCCTATCCAGTCTTCTTCACCGATGACGTATTCCCGGCGTCCGCTTAGTACGACTTCGTCTCCGATTTCCAGTTGGACATTCGGGCTTACTTCCCGGATTGTCCCTGCCTTGCGTATCCGTTCTACGAACAGGCGTTTGTCCTGTTGCTGGAAGTATACTTCAAGGTCTATTACTCTTTTTCCATTCTTGAACCATTCGTTTTCAATGCGGTAAGCGCGGAATGTGACGGGGCGTGCGGCATGTATGAAGCCCGGTTCATCTGCCTGCGAATTGCCCATCCGGGCTTCCATGTCTTTGCATGCGGCTTTTACCTTATCCAGTCCGCCCAGCATTTTCGGACCTATGGACGACAATACCCACGCGGATCCGGCTGTTCCGAAGATGTAGGTTACGGCATAAGACACCGGGATGATATTGGTGTAGCTTTGCCGCTGCGCTTCGTCCAGACCCATATTTGCCATTGTATCTTCTGCCACTCCGATGACGGCGGATATGGTCTGCGAGCCGGCAAGCAGCCCCGCCGCTTCTCCCATGTTATATCCCATGAGCAAGGCAAGCAGCCAGGTCACTCCCAGAACGGATACGCACATCAGCACTGCAAAGGCCACTTGCGGCAATCCGTCTTTCTTCAGTCCGCGGAAAAACTGCGGACCTACCTTGTAGCCTACGGCAAACAGGAACAGCAAGAAAAATACCGACTTGATCGGGCCGGGTACGGCAATATCCAGCTGGCCTACCACTACGCCTACCAACAGCACGCTGGTGACGGTTCCTAAAGTGAACTTGCCGATGCGCAGCCTGCCCAGCCAGAACCCCAGGAAGATGGTGAGGAAAATGGCTAATTCGGGACGTTCCCTGAGTTGATTGAAAATCCATTCCATAATTAAGTTTTTAGGTCGGTTTGTACGTCTTTTGTAAGTCGTTCTCGCTATACAACGGGTTTTAACGGGAAGTGTTTGGAATAAAAGTGGTTTTTTAGAACATTTATTCCGCGAAACCGAACTTTTAGGGAAAGTTTTCTTCCGTACCTTTGCGCACTGAATGATAGATAGGTTAGGTATGAGGTTGTTTATAAGGCTGTTTCTGCTGATGCAGATAATTGTTGCTCCTTTGAAAGCGCAATACATAGTGCAAGGTGTTGTCACTGATTCGCTGACAAGGGAACCATTGCCATATACCTCGGTCTATCTAAAGGGAACCACAGAGGGAGGAATGACCGATGACAAGGGTGTTTTTTCATTTAAAACCTATCGTCCTGAGGCCCGGCTGGTGATTTCGGCTGTGGGCTATCATGAATACACCCGGTTGATTCATCCGGCACGCGGGGAGCGTATAAAAGTTGCGCTCGCTCCTGCCACTTACGCGCTGAACGAGGTGTTGGTGAAGCCGAAGCGCGAGCGCTACAAAAAGAAGGATAACCCGGCTGTGGAGTTTGTGCAGAAGATGATAGAGCATAAGGACGATTATTCTCCGGATGAGCGCGACTTCTGGCAGCGCGAGCGTTATGAAAAAATGACATTTGCCATCAACAACTTCGATAGCGTGAAGCAACAGAAGTGGCTGTACCGCAAGTTTAAGTTCCTGACCGATTATGTAGATACCTCCGCCGTT
>USIN01000030.1 GCA_900554715.1 uncultured Bacteroidales bacterium | reverse complement strand
AATATCCTCAGCCCGGCTGTCTTCGACGCGAGCCAGTCGGCATCGGCCTCGCTGTCGCCATGCTCTACCCCGACAAGCACAAGCAACCCGGCGCCTATGCTGCCCGTCGTTTCTGAGTCTACCGTGACCGAAGCCTCGGTCACACGCTGTACTACGATTCTCATTTTGTCTATTCGTTTTCTTTATTTTTATCGTTCTGCGCAAAGCCTTCGGTGATGACACGCGCCTTGGCCGCACCGACGACGGCTGCAATCTCGTCAAGCGATGCCTGTCTGATGCGTTTGACGCTTTTGAAATGTCTCAGCAATGCCTCGGCTGTCTTGGGACCGACGCCTTTAATCGAATCCAATTCACTGACAATCTGTGATTTGCTTCTCTTATCACGATGAAAGATGATGCCGAAACGGTGAGCCTCGTCACGCATGTGCTGCACAACCTTCAGTGTCTCAGAGTTTTTATCTATATACAACGGCACACTGTCACCCGGGAAATATATTTCTTCGAGACGTTTCGCTATGCCGGCCAGAGCAATCGTGCCGCGCAGACCGATGGCTTCGAGAGCCTCGACGGCCGCGCTCAGCTGCCCCTTGCCACCGTCGACGACGACGAGCTGCGGCAGTTCTTCACCCTCTTGCATCAGGCGCGTGTAGCGCCGCGTCAGCACCTCTTTCATCGACGCGAAATCATCGGGACCGACAACAGTCTTGATGTTGAAATGACGGTAATCACGCTTCGACGGCTTGCCGTTTCTGAAAACGACACACGACGCGACCGGATTCGTGCCCTGTATGTTCGAATTGTCGAAACACTCTATATGTGTCGGCAGCACATTGAGTCTGAAATCAGCCTTCATGCGCTCGAGAAGCCGCTCCGTGCGCTGCTCGGGGTTGACCTTCTCCATGTGTTTGAGAGCGTCGATTTTTGCCTGGCGCGCGTTTTTCTGCGACACCTCGAGCAGCTTTGCCTTGTCGCCGCGACGGGGAATCGTAAAGGTGACGCCGTCCATCTCGACTTCGGGGGTGACGGGCACGATTACCTCGTCGTAGACCACCCCGAGGCTCTGCTTTATCTCGTCGAGCGCATACGCCAGCAGCTGCGGTTGCGATTCGTCGAGACTGCGTTTATAACGCAGGGTAACGCTTCTGACGACAGCGCCGCGCCTGACATGCATATAATTTATGTAGACATCGCGGTCATCATCGTCGATGGCAAAGACATCGACATCGTTGACGGTCTGGCTCACGATGACACTCCGCGCCTGATAGCGCTCGATCAGTTGGTAGCGCTCCTTGACAGCCTGCGCTTCTTCAAATTTAAGTTCGGATGCGAGGCGCCCCATGTCGTCGCGCAGATATTCGAGCAGTTCGTGCGTCTCGCCGCGCAAGATCTGTTTTATTCGCTCGATATAGCCGTTGTATTCCTCGACTGAAATCTCACCGGTGCAGCATCCGCGGCACTTCTTGATATGGTACTGCAGACATAGTCTGCCCTTCTCTTTCGCGAGATAGTCGGGTGTTATCGGCAGACGGCACGTGCGTATCGGATATAGCTCGCCGATGAGATCGAGCACTGTCCGTGCCACCTGTGTGTTGGTGTAAGGCCCGTAATAGCGAGAGCCGTCCTTGATATAATGACGCGTCAGGAATACGCGCGGATAAAGCTCGTTTGTCACGACAATCCAGGGATACGATTTATCATCTTTAAGCAGCACATTATAACGCGGCTTAAATTCCTTGATCATCGAATTCTCGAGATTGAGCGCATCCTGTTCGGTCGGCACGACGATATACGACATATCGGCTATGGCCCGCACGAGCAGGTTGGTGCGGAGGCAGTCATGCGTGCGGTTGAAATATGACGACACGCGACGCTTCAGGTTCTTGGCCTTACCTACATAAATAACCTTTCCCTCGGCGTCATAGTAAGTATAGACGCCGGGGGAATCAGGCAAGAAAGATATTTTTTCTTTTAATTGAGGAGATTTGTCGTGTTTTGCCATCAATAGACAATGAGCGAGGTGACCTCGGCGTCGGCAGGCAGAGCGGCACGGCCGTTGAGGGCAGAAAGCTCGATGATAAAGTTTATATAGATTTTCTTGGGGTTAAGACTTTTCACGAGTTTATAGGCAGCGGCCATTGTGCCGCCGGTGGCGAGCACGTCGTCGTGAAGCACGACGATGTCGTCGGGACCGATGGCGTCGCGGTGAATCTCGATAACGTCTTTACCATACTCCTTGTCATACTCCATTCTGATTGTGTCGGCGGGCAGCTTGCCGGGCTTGCGGGCGGGAACGAAACCGGCGCCGAGTTCAAACGCCAGAATCGAGCCGCCGATAAAACCGCGCGACTCTATGCCGACAACTTTGGTGACACCTTTATCACGGTAGAGCTGCGAAAGATCCCAGCCGATAATGTGAAGCGCACGCGGATCCTTGAATGCTGTCGTGAGGTCTTTAAACAGGATTCCCTTAGAAGGAAAATCGACCACATCTCTGATTTTTGATTTGATGTATTCCATTTTTATTCTTTTGTAATTATTTGATAATTCATTATTTGGAGTAAAATTGTTTCACGTGAAACAAAGCCGTGTATCTTTATCTATTCATAAGCAACAGCAATATATTGATGTCGCTCGGCGATATGCCGGGGATGCGCGACGCCTCGCCGATTGTTTCGGGACGATGCTTGGCGAGCTTCTGTCGGGCTTCGGTCGATATGGCCGTGATTGTCGAGTAATCGAAGCGGTCTGAGATGCGCACCTCCTCGAGCCGGTTAAGCTTGTCGGCTATCAACCGCTCGCGATCAATATACCCCTGATACTTTATAAGTATCTCGGCCGCCTCAACGACCTCATCGCGAAGTCTCGGCTCAATCGCGTCAACCTCTGCTTTGAGCGCATCTATCATCGGCGAAAGCGTCACGATATCGAGAGCGGGACGAAGCAAAAGCTCATACAGCTTCTGACCCTGTTTCAGCGGCTCGAATCCTGCCGCTTCCAGTTTCGGATTTATCACTGCGGCTCTGACCGAGAAATCACGGCAGAATTCAATCAGCCTGTCACGCGCCGCGAGTTTTGCCTGCAACAATTCATAACGGTGCTCGTCGGCGAGTCCAATCTTATAAGCCTTCGGGGTGAGACGCACGTCTGCGTCATCCTGACGCAGCAAGATTCGGTACTCCGCACGCGAGGTAAACATACGATACGGTTCGTCGACACCTTTGGTAACAAGATCGTCGATAAGCACTCCGATATAGGCCTCATCTCGGGCGAGCGTAAACGGTGCGTTGCCCTGAACGGCAAGCGCAGCATTGGCTCCCGCGACGAGCCCCTGGCCTGCCGCTTCCTCGTAACCGGTCGTACCGTTAATCTGACCGGCAAAGAAGAGGTTCTTTATTAGTTTTGTCTCGAGTGTATGTCTGAGCTGTGTCGGATCAAAAAAGTCATATTCGATGGCATAACCCGGGCGGTATATCTGAACTTCATCGAAAGCTGGTATTGTCTGGAGCGCCTCTACCTGTATATCGAGTGGCAGTGACGACGAAAAGCCATTAAGATAATACTCCTGTGTCGTCTCACCCTCCGGCTCGATGAACAGCTGATGTTCGGTCTTGTCTGCAAAAGTGACAATCTTCGTTTCGATTGACGGACAATAACGCGGGCCTATGCTTTTAATCTGACCGTTGTAAAGCGGCGAATCGGGCAAACCGCGACGCAGGACATCATGCGTCTTTTCGCTTGTGTAGACGATATAGCAGTCGCGCTGGCTGAGCGTGCGTGACACTTCGGGCAGATATGAGAACTTATGTCCGTCATTGTCCCCTGACTGCGACTTGGTCAGCTCCCACTTTATAGACCTGCCGTCGATGCGCACCGGCGTACCGGTTTTCATTCTGCCGGCCACAAAACCGAGCGACACAAGCTGCTCGGTCAGACCAGTACTTTTAGGCTCGGACACTCTGCCGCCCTCGATCTGAACGCGCCCGATGTGCATCAGACCGTTAAGAAAAGTACCATTGGTCAAAACAACTGCCGGTGCATGGAACGATGCTCCGTCGGCAGTCTTCACGCCTTTAAGCGTACCGTTCTCGATGATGAGTTCTACGACAGAATCCTGCCACATGTAGAGATGAGGCATATTCTCAAGAGTCTCGCGCCAGAGGTTCGAGAATTTCGTGCGGTCGCATTGTGAGCGCGGACTCCACATCGCCGGGCCCTTTGAGCGGTTCAACATCCTGAATTGTATTGACGTGCGGTCGGTTATAATTCCCATATAGCCGCCGAGCGCGTCTATCTCCCTGACTATCTGCCCTTTTGCTATACCACCAACGGCGGGGTTACAGCTCATTTGGGCAATTTTATGCATATCCATCGTGATCAGCAGTGTTTCCGCGCCGAGACGGGCCGCGGCAGCCGCAGCCTCACAGCCGGCATGACCGGCACCTACCACTATCACATCGTAATCAAATTTCATTTTACGAGTAAGATATTGTATATAAAGAGATTAAATCTTAGCTTCAAGCATAGCGAGAGCAGCGTCCTCATGCGACTCCATAATCTCGCGCTCTCCCGGGCCTTTGTCGTCAATACCGCAGAGATGCAGCACGCCGTGTATTATAACTCGCTTCAGCTCTGTATCATAATCGGCATTCACAAGCACTGCGTTCGAGGCAACTGTGTCAAGAGATATATAGATATCGCCCGAGACCACATCGCCATAGGTGTAGTCGAATGTAATTACATCGGTATAGAAATCATGGTTGAGGAATTGCCTGTTGACTTTGATGATACCCTCGTCATTACAGAATATATAATTGATTTTGCCGAGGGTATAGCCGTGACTTGCTGCAACTTTAGCAATCCAGGCTTCGAGCCGCAGGCGGTCGATTGCGGGCATATCGACATCTTCACATATCCATCTGATCAACTGTCTCATGATAAATAAGAGTACAAAGATAAAAAATATTTTTGATTAGTGGATACTCTGTCGCCAAATGAAATAAGACACCGGCCCCTACCCTACCCCACCGCCCGCCTCGTAACAATACGGACGTATGGTCGCAAATCCCGAGCCAGGGTACAAAGACAGCCAAAATATATATTAAGTAATCCGCAATACGAAATTTATTCAATATACAGGCGACAGATTCATAGAACTGTCGTCTGTTGTTTTTTCTGGATTTCGTCCGAAAACTTGAAAAACCGACTTTAATGACTATCATCCAATCAGTTGTAACAATTTTAACCGTCTGAGATTTGAAAATTTTCTGCGGGCTGACCCGACGGCAATGATTTTTTGAAAATAAATCGATAAATTTGCAGATAATTTTAACATTATTTCAAATATGATAACACAGTGGCAAAATGAGCTGATGGACGCGGCTCAACCTGAGCGCAAAGAAATTTTTCAAAGATTTTTCAAGACCGGCAAAGGCGAGTATGGTGAAGGCGACATTTTCATTGGCCTGACCGTGCCGGCCAACCGATCGATCAGCAAAAAATACTTCGACCGTCCTCTCGATGAAATTTCAGCGATGCTTGCCTCGCCCATCCACGAATACCGCCTCGGTGCCCTGCTCGCCATCGTCGAGAAATACAAGAAAGCCAAAAGCGACACCGACCGCAGTGCAATAGCCGATTTCTATATCTCGATTTGCCGGCTTGCCAACAACTGGGATCTCGTCGACCTATCTGCCCCGTATATTCTGGGCCACGAGCTTGCCGCCGGAAAGCACCTTGACACCGTGCGACGCTTTGCAGCCTCAGAAAGCCTCTGGGAACGTCGCACAGCCGTTGTGGCGACTCTGACTTGTGTCAGACACATGCAGCTCGATTTAGCGCTTGAAATGTGCCTTAAAACGCTTGAAGATCCCGAGCCGCTCATGAGAAAAGCCACAGGCTGGGTTCTGCGCGAAGCCGGCAAGAAAGACATCACTGCTTTGCGCCGCTTCCTATCTGACAACATCGGCCGCATATCATCGACAACCCTCTCCTACGCAACCGAAAAATTCACACCTGCAGAACGCGCAGAGCTGAGGAATATGAGAAATTTGCGAAAAAACTCGTAACTTTGCAGTCACAAAACCAAAGCGATGGATCGTATATCTGCCACTATCATCACCCGCAACGAGGAAGCTCAAATCGAACGATGCCTCGAGTCGCTCAAAGGTGTCGTAGACGAAATTATCGTAGTTGACTCATACTCAATCGACCGCACCACCGAAATCTGCCGCCGTTACGGCTGCAAGATTACGGCGAGAGCCTTCACCGGCTACGGCATACAGCGCCAGTATGCCGTCGGCCTGACGACTTTTCCCTACGTGCTGTCAATAGACGCCGACGAAGTGCTGTCGCCCGAACTGCGCGAAGCCATCATCGCGATGAAAAAAGAGGGCTTCAAAGACAACATCTACTCGCTGAAGATAATCAACTATTATTGCGGACGCCCGGTGATGCACTCAGGCTGGAAACCCGTGACACAGGTACGCCTGTTCAACAAGCGCTATGCCAACTGGAACCTCGTCGACCTCGCCGAGCGCGTCACCTTCCCCAACAGCCTGATGCCGAAAGTGCTCCCCGGCTATATCAACCACTACCGCTGCAACAGCAGTAAAGAGCTCGTCAACAAAGAGATGCGCCACTCTGTCATCTATGGTCGCATTCTGGCTTCGCAGAGCCGCCGCATATCCCCCGTGACACCCGTGCTCCGCGCGTCGATGACATTCATGAGATGCCATATTCTCGACGGCGCACTGCTCGACGGCTCCTGCGGCATGGAGATAGCCAAAAACAAATTCATGACGACACTCAACTCATACCGCGTCGCCCGAGGCATCATCAAAAAAAGAAAGAGCTGAGACTCTGCGTCCCGGCTCTCTCAGATTCATTATCTTCATTTCCTTTTCTTACAGATATTTGTCACCGAAGACCATTTTGGCATCGTTGACAACCTGCTTGATGCGCTGTTCCTCGCTCTTGGGGAATATCAGCAGCACGTCGCCGGCATCCGACACAATATAGTCTTCGAGACCGTCGACAACGATAAGCTTCTCGCCGCGCACGGCAAATATATTACCCTTCGAGTTATATGACAGCACATTGCAGTTCTGCGTGACATTGCCGTCCTTGTTCTTGGGCGAGATATCATAGAGAGCGCTCCACGTGCCGAGATCGTTCCAGCCGAAGTTGACCGTCTCGACATAGACGTTTTTGGCTTTCTCCATCACGGCGAAATCTATCGAAATGCTCATGCAGGCAGGGAATTTCTCTGCTATAGCGGCTGTCTCAGCCTCAGTCGCAAAAGCACCTGCAATTTCGTCGAAATTCGCGGTAATCTCGGGGGCGTATTCCTTCAGAGCCTTTTTAATCGACTTGACACTCCACAGAAATATACCTGAATTCCAGAAGAATTCGCCCGATTCGACGAAGACTTCGGCGAGTTTTCTGTCAGGCTTCTCGGTGAAAGTCTTCACCTTGCGGATATGACCAGTGACCTCCTCGCCAATCTGTATGTAGCCGTAACCCGTCTCGGGCCTCGTCGGCTTGATGCCGAGAGTCAGCAGGGCGTCGTTCTGCTCGACAAACTCAAAGCCGTTGACGACACTTGCCTGAAACTCGAGTTCACGGGTGATAAGGTGATCGCTCGGCACTACTATCATCGAAGCCTCGGGGTCGATGGCACCTATATGCCAGGCCGCCCATGCGATGCAGGGCGCTGTGTTGCGGCGCGCCGGCTCAAGCAGTATCTGACTGTCTGACAGCTCGGGAAGCTGCTGCTTCACGAGCGGCGCATACAACTCGTTCGTCACGACGATGATTCGCTCGCTCGGCACGACAGGCAGTATACGGTCATAGCTCATCTGCAGCAACGAGCGTCCGGTGCCGAAAAAATCAAGAAACTGTTTGGGGAGATCAGTGCGGCTATAGGGCCAGAAACGGCTGCCGATGCCGCCGCACATGATAACGCAATATCTTTTGTCCTCTTTCATAAAAGGTTCGTTTTAGATGATGTTAAACTGTCGCTAAGTTAGTATTTTTAGAGTTGACAAACAAAAAAAGATATATTTTTCGTCATTGCAACCACTAAAAGCGTTATCTTTGCCATATAAACAAAAACATTAGGTATGAGAACTAAATATAAGCGTGTACTATTAAAACTCAGCGGCGAATCTCTGATGGGCCAACAGGGCTACGGCATCGACACCGAGCGCCTCGCCCAGTATGCCTCGCAGATTAAAGAAATGGTCGACAACGGCGTCGAGACAGGCATTGTCATCGGCGGCGGCAATATCTTCCGCGGCCTCTCGGGTGCGGCCAAAGGCTTCGACCGCGTCAAAGGCGACCAGATGGGCATGCTCGCCACAGTCATCAACTCACTCGCTCTCAGCTCGGCTCTCGAATCTATCGGCCAGCCGGCTCGCGTACTCACCGCCATCGGCATGTTCCCCATCGGAGAGCCTTACGGCAGCCACCGCGCCATCGAGACTCTGCGCCGCGGCGAGGTAGCCATCATCTCGTGCGGCACAGGCAACCCGTTCTTCACAACCGACACCGGCTCGGCCCTGCGGGCCATCGAAATCGAGGCCGACGTCATGCTCAAGGGCACCCGCGTCGACGGCATATACACCGCAGACCCCGAAAAAGACCCGACAGCCACAAAATTCGACGAAATCACATACGACGAAATCTACAACCGCGGCCTCAAGGTCATGGACCTCACCGCCACAGCCCTGTGCAAGGAAAACAAGATGCCTATCGTCGTCTTCAACATGGACAAGCCCGGCAACCTCGCCAAAGTAGTCGCCGGAGAGCCTGTCGGCACACTCGTCTATCAGCAATAATCACTAAAAACCATATAATCATGATTGAAGTAAAGACTTATCTCGACCCCGCAGAAGAGAAGATGGAGCTCGCCGTCGCCTATCTCGACGAATCTCTCGCCCACATCCGCGCAGGCAAAGCCAATCCGAAAATCATCGACGGCATCCGTGTCGAATACTACGGCAGCGCTGTGCCCATCTCAAACGTGGCAAACGTCAGCGTCCCCGACGCACGCACTATCGCCATCACACCTTGGGAAAAATCGATGTTCAAGGAAATCGAAAAAGCCATCATCAACTCTGAGCTGGGCATAACGCCCGAGAACAACGGCGAAGTCATCCGTCTCTCGATACCGCCGCTGACCGAAGACCGCCGCAAACAGCTCGTCAAACAGTCAAAAGCCGAGACCGAACAAGCGAAAGTCTCTGTCCGCAACGCCCGACGCGACGCCATCGAAGGCCTCAAGAAAGCCGTCAAACAGGGCATGCCCGAAGACGTCGAAAAAGACGCCGAGGCTTCTGTCCAGAAGCTCCACGACAAATATCTCAAGAAGATTGACGAACTCTTCGCAGCCAAAGAAAAAGAAATTCTCACAGTCTGACAACAGACTCTGTCATCAGACATCAAGAGCAGCCCGGCGGTCTTCGTCGAGCTGCTTTTTTAATTGCTCTATATTGTCAAAACGGCGTTCGTCGCGCAGACGGGCCAGGAAAGACACTTCGATTTCACGGCCATATAGCGAGCCATCCCAGTCGAAAATATTGACCTCGAGCGTCGTCTCAGGTGTCTCCGAGTCGTCCACCGTCGGCCGCACGCCGATGTTGAGCATACCCCGCTTTGTCTCTCCGTCGTCAAGCGTGACACTGACAGCATAGACCCCGCGGGCCGGCACGAGCAGGCTGTCGTCGCCAAGCGAGATATTGGCTGTGGGATAGCCGATAGTCCGGCCGAGACGCTTGCCGTCGACGACTTTGCCCCGCAGGCTGTAGGGACGCCCGAGCATACGGTTTGCCGAGGCGACATCTCCCCGGACGAGTGCCGCCCTGATGGCCGAGCTGCACACTCCGTCGCCTCCGTCACCGTCGTATGGCTCGGCGAAGACAACATCGACCCCGACGCTGCGGCCGGCCTCGGCATATTGTTCGCGCGAAGTGAGGCGGTCATGGCCGAAGCGGTGATTGAAGCCCATTACAATCTCCCTGACGTCATAGTCATCGCGCAGATGTTTCATAAACTGCGACGCCGTCATCAGGCGCGTCGCGTCGTCGAAATCGAGTGTCACGACCCGGTCGATACCGCTGTCGTTCAGAAGCTTGGCGCGCTGACCGTTAGTGGTAAGACGTTTTGGTGCCATAGCGGCGTTTATGACACTGAGCGGGTGGCGCCCAAAGGTCACGACGAGTGTACCGAGACCGCGCGCGGCAGCCTCGCGTCTGACCTTGTCAAGCAGAAAACGGTGGCCGAGATGCACACCGTCAAACATGCCTATGGTTGCGACACAGCCCTTCATGACCGTCAGATCAGCCCGAGCTTCTTGATTGTGTCGAAGAATTCTGTTCCGGGCGCGACGAGCTGCGTCTTGAATCCCAGTGCGGCGGCCGCGTCGAGATTGGCCTGCGAGTCGTCGAAGAACAGCGTTTCCTCGGGCTTGACGCCTAATTGCTTGACGACATGGTCGAATATAGCTTTTTCGGGCTTGAGAGCGTTAGCCTCGAAAGAGGTGACGATGCCGTCGAAATAATCCTCGCGACAGCGGCCGTCCTTCATGAACTCGTCGCGGATTGTCGCCGCCCACATTATCGGATTGGTGTTGCTGAGCATATAGACCTTATACTTCGCCCGAAGTTCTTCGAGCTCGCGAAGACGTCTGACAGGAATTCCGATAAGAAAACGGCAGAAAGCGCGGTCAATCTCACCGTCGGTCACAGGCACGTCAAAACCGCCGCGCAGAACGCGGTGGAACTCGGCGGCGTCGATATCGCCGCGCTCAAGCGCCATAAAAGGACCTTGCTGTGAATATTCGCCGAAATATGACGAGGCATTTTTAAGACCGAGTTCGTCAAACGCCTTGACACACCGGTTTTTATCAATATCCATGATGACCCCGCCGAGGTCAAAAAGCAGATTTTTAATCATAGCCGTCAGTGTTATTCTGCCGCAAAATTACTAAAAATTTTGCTATATGGCATTATCTGAGCGACGCGAGGCGCTCGGTGACGTACGGCGTGGGCTTTATTTTATCGGCGCGTTCGAGATAAGTCTGTGCATTGACCTGGTCTCCGCTTATAATCAGATAGTTCCCGAGATTGAGCAGCGTGTCGTAATGGTCGGGGTCGATTCTGAGGATTCGTTTCCACACGGCCACGGCGGTCTCGAAGTCGCCCTGCAGTGCGTGTCCGCGGGCCAGACATCCGAGGAAATATGTCGATTCGGGCAATCCGGCGAGCATTTTATTGGCAAAAACAACGATTTTCTCGCCGTTGTCACGGAAGAGATAATAGTCGAGCAGCTGTCCGTCGATGGCGCGGGCGAGCCACGGACAGTCTCGCTGGGCGGTGAGCATGAAACTCTCGTAGACCGACGGCGCACTGACCTCGAAGGCGGTCGTTCTGACGGCCTCGAAGAGCGAATCGACCTTTACGCCATGCGACATCGCCTGCGACAGAAGGTCTGACGTCGACACCGTGTCACCCATCATTGCCGATGCGACTATGGCATGGGAGTATGTCGCGGCCACGCCCGGCTCCTGTTCAAGCATGAGACCGTACAATGCCTGGGCGCTGGCCCACTCGCGGTTGTCGAAGAAGCGATCGGCTTTGGCCTCGGTGAGCCTGTAGTCAATGGCAAAAGCCTGACCCGAGGCAAAAATGGCTGTGATTATTGTAACGATCAGAAGTTTCATATATTTAAAAGTCGTCAGACGACGATTTGTTCACCGTTTTTCTGAATTTTTCAGTATTTGAACGAGCTGCCCCCGAGGAACTCGCGAAGGAGGCTTGTCGGAGGGATGTTGGCGTCGCCGATGGCTGCGAAATAGCTCAGGAACTTGCGCAGACGATAGGCCTCGGCATACTCGGGCACATCGTTGGGCACAGTTTTGAGCAGCGCTTCGGCATACTCTTTCATGACACCGAGTTCGAAGAGCAGCGACGAATTGAACGTCGCGTCGGCATTCTCCTGGAAGGGGAAAATCCACTTCTCTTCGCCGCGGCGGACGCTCGGCCAGCGGCGTATGCTTTCCTCGGGCGATGTCCCGCGATAGCGGGCATCGCGTATGATGCGGCGCAGCAGGCGGTTGTCTGACGTCGGTATCCAGTTGTGGTCGTCGATTGACAGAGTTGTCAGTGCCGACACATAGACGCGGTATTTCATATTCTCGGCTATGGCCGCGGTCAGTTCGGGATTGAGACCGTGTATGCCCTCGATGAGCAGAACCGAACCTTCGTCGAGGTGTATCATGTCACCCTTGTACTGGCGGCATCCCAGCTCGAAATTATATGTCGGCAACTCGACTTCCTCCCCGGCGATGATGGCGTTTAGGTCATCGTTAAACTGCTTGAGATCGAGGGCGTAGAGCGATTCATAGTCATAGTCGCCGTCTTCGTCGCGCGGAGTGTTCTCTCGGTTGATAAAGTAATTGTCGAGTGATATTATCTGCGGTTTGAGCAGGTTCGTCATAAGCTGTATCGCCAAACGCTTTGTCGTCGTGGTCTTACCCGACGATGACGGCCCGGCTACGAGCACCACCCTGGCGCCTCCGTCGCGGTAACGGCGCGCTATATCGTCGCTTATGCCGGCGATGATCTTCTCGTGGAGGGCTTCGGCAAGGCTTATCAGCTGTGAGGCCATGCCGTGCTCTACCATGCGGTTGAGCTCGCCGACGTTCCTGACGCCGACGATGCTGTTGAAGCGCAGATAGTCGACAAACGCCTTGAACATCTTTTCCTGCCTGACTTCATGCGACACCTCCGACGGATTGCCGCGGTCATACCCGAGCAGCAGCAGACCCTCGTGATAGGGCTTGAGGGCAAAGACCGACAGCCATCGCGTCGACTGCACCAGCGGCCCGTAATAGCTGTCGCAGATGCCGTCAAGCGAATAGTAGCGGGTATATAGCTCGCGCGTCGTCTCGAGCAGTTCGACCTTGTCGTCAAGGCCCTGGGAGCGGAATATCTCGATGGCGTCGGCGGTGAGACATTCGTGCGGCTCGAAGGGCAGGTCGCGCGCTATGAGGTCATTCATCTCTGCCGTGAGAGTCTCGGCAGTCGACTCGCCTACAGTGCCGGCGCCGTCGAGACGGCAGTAGTAGCCGCCCGAAATCGTGTGCTCGATGCGCAGACGCGCTCCGGGATAGCAGCGTGTCACGGCCCTGTAGAGCAGCATACACAGCGAGCGGGTGTAGACCCTCGTCGCCGACGCCGTCGTCAGCGGCTGGAACTCGACCTGCTTGGGATGATAGAGCTCAAACCAGAGGTCTTCATTCTTGTTGTTTACGAGGGCGCAGACCGGCTCGAAGCCGAGACGTCCGGCAAGCCGGCGCCCTATCTCGCCGAGAGTCTCGCCTCGCGGTATTTCAATATATTCTGACAGATTTTTGACGTATATGCTCAGTTGTCGGGTCATCGTGATTCGGGTATGGATTATTTGTTTTTAGTCTCTGCAAAGTTAAGTAACGCGGCGGCTTTATCATTGTTCTGAATGTCGGCAAATCTTTTCTTTTTAGTTAATTTTTTAGGGTGTTCAGTTTGATGTTCCGAAAACATCATTCAAAAACACCTGAAATTTT
>USIN01000029.1 GCA_900554715.1 uncultured Bacteroidales bacterium | reverse complement strand
TAGATGCGCCCGCTTACGTCAACGGTGTTAGCGAATCGCTCTTCAAAGTCGGCATCTGCCTGCCAGCCGGACCCTGGGTGACCGATGACAACGTTAGATACATCGTCGACAACATCAAGGCCAATATTCTTTAAATATTCTGCTGAATTTTATATGGCGCAGCCCTGCATGTTGAATGCATGCGGGCTGTGTATTTTTAGAAAAACAGCTGAAATTGCGCTAATTTTAAGTCGAATTGATGATTTGCGCAAATGGGGCTGAAAAATCACCTAATAAAGGCTTGTGAGACGACGTATGTTTATCGCGGCCGGCGGAATATAGTCACCGTCATAGACGACTACGGCTTTGTCTACATTATCGGGAAAAAGGGCTCTGACATAGTATAAATTCTTTAGAAATGAAGTGCTAAATGTCTGACCTGATTTGACTTCGAATAGGTCCAGTTTCATTCCGTTGATTCTCACTATATCGACTTCTCTGCCTTTGTTTTCACGATAAAAATATATTTTAGGCAGTCTGGCGGCATTATATTGTTCTTTAAGTAGTTCAATCACGGCGAGATTCTCAAATATATTACCACGAAGGGGATGGTTGCGCAATTGTGTCGGAGTTTCAATTTCAAGAAGTCTGCATAGTAAGCCGGTGTCATAGAAATATAATTTAGGAGTCTTTGTCAACCGTTTACCGATATTGGTATGATACGGTTGAAGCGTGAACGCTATATATGAAGCCTGAAGTAGCGACATCCATGATTTTACTGTATTTGAGCTGACTCCGATTTCATTGCCAAGCTGGCTGGCATTGAATTCAGAGCCAATGCGTGCTGCGGCGAGAGTGATAAACGATTGGAACAGACTGAGATTAGTGATGTTTTTTAGCTGTCTGACATCACGTTCGACATAAGTTGAATAATATGAGCTGTAGTATAAATCAACCGGTGTTTTTCCTGCGACAACGCGGGGGTAGAATCCGTTGAAAAGTATGTCGTCGGTTGTAACATCTGAGCAGCCGCCAAGTTCTTTGATCGACAATGGCAGCAATGTGAACAAGGCTGCGCGTCCGGCAAGTGTCTGGGTTATACTTTCCATCAATGCAAAATTGCTGCTGCCTGTCAATATAAATCTACGATTCGGATTGCTGTCTATGATTATCTGGATGTATGAAAAAAGGTCGGGTATGTGTTGAACTTCATCCAATATCACGTTATCTCCACACGCTGCAAGAAATCCGTTTGGGTCAAGTTGCACGCTTTGGCGCAGGCCTATATCCTCAAAATTATATTTGCTATAATCAGGAAAAAGCGTATTGCATAATGTAGATTTGCCTGATTGCCGTGGACCTGTTACGACAATAGCAGGAAAGCTACCCGCCGCTCTTATTATATTATCGCTTATAGCTCTTGGAATGTAATTCATATTGCGCTAATTTGAAATTAGATTGATAATTTACGCAAATTTAGGGGTTAATTTTTATAATAGCAAAATATATTGCTTGAATGTAAAGTCCATATTTGCTAATGATGTCTCAGAATAGTGCAGGTTGTATCAAATTGCATACTTGATTTTTATACGGCGCAGCCCTGCATGCAATTAACATGCGGGGCTGCGTGTTTTTTTGCGGATGGGGCGGTGGTCGGCGTGGAGGGGTCAGACGAAGAGGCGCTGCATGATGATGACGTCGTGGTAGCGGCTGTCGTATTTGATCCACGAGCGCAGACGTCCGGCGCTGCTGAAGCCGCAGTGCCGGAAGAGGGCGAGTGACGCGGCATTGCCGACGGCGACGAAGGCTGCTATCTGGTGGAGCCCGATGACGGCGCGGCCGTAGTCGGCCATGAGGCCGAGGGCTTCGCAGCCGTAGCCTTGTCGACGGCTGTCTTCGGCGATGTATATGGCGGCGAAGGCTCTGAGGTCGCGCGGATCGAAGTCATAGAGGTCGATGGCGCCGATGGCGCGACCCGATGCTGTCTCCTCGATGACGAGACGCAACTGTCGGGCGGCATAGATGTCGGCGTCATAGCTCTCGATGTAGTCGTGGAGCTGTCGTCGCGAAAGGGGGGCGCGGGTTGAGGCGACGCCCCATGACGAGCTGTCGTTTTCCCAGATATACAGGCTGTCAAGATCAGCCGGTTCGACGGGGCGGAGTGTCAGGCGTGGGCCTGTGAGTGGTGTCATTGTCTGAAGGTGTCGTTGAAGGGTATGCGGTTGATGAGCGAGCGGCCGAGGGTGATTTCGTCGGTGTATTCGATTTCGTTGCCGACAGAGACGCCGCGCGCGAGCTGGGTTATTCTGACGGGGAGAGAGGCGAGACGGCGGAAGATGTAGTAGTTTGTGGTATCGCCTTCCATCGTGGCGCTCAGGGCGAGAATGATTTCGTCGACGCCGCCTGCGGCTACGCGTTCGACAAGCGAGGCTATCTCGAGGCTGTCGGGGCCTATGCCGTCGACGGGTGAGATGAGGCCGCCGAGCACATGATAGACGCCGTTGAAACTTGAGGTGTTTTCGATGCTCATGACGTCTTTGACGTTTTCGACGACGCAGACGGTGCGGCTGTCACGCAATGGCGAACTGCAGACGGGACAAAGCTCGGTCTCGCTGATGTTGTGGCACTGGCGGCAGTATCTGACTTCATGGCGCAGTCGGCTGAGGGCGTTGCTGAGGTTGTCGGTCTCGCGCTCGTCGCGGCGGAGCAGGTGCAGGGCCAGACGCAGGGCTGTCTTGCGGCCGACGCCTGGCAGCCGTGAGAGCTCGGTGACGGCTTCCTCGAGCAGGCTCGATGTGAAAGGGCGCTCTTCCATCACACGAGACAGGCGTCAAGAGCTTTGGTGATGGCCTCACGGTCGAGGTCGCGGCCAATGAAGACGATCTTTTGCATGCGGTCGCCGTATTCGGGATCCCAGTCGCGCACGAGTCCGGGTTCGGCGGCCATAATCTGCCGGAGTTCGTCAGCCGGGGCGGTGGCATACCAGTAGCCGGCTTCGGTGAGGTTTTTCTGAGAGCCTGCCTGCTCGAACAGTACAGACATGTTGCGGTTCTGACTGAAGTAGACGACACCTTTGGCGCGGATGACGTTCTTGGGCCATGACTGGGCGATGAAGCGGTCGAATTTGTTGAAATCGAATGCCGGACGGCGATAGTAGACGAAGGTGCCGATGCCATATTCCTCGGCCTCGCCGTGGTCATGGTCGTGATGATGTTCATGTTCATGACCATGATTGTGATGGTGCTCATGACCGTGATGTCCGTGGGCGTGGTGATGGTCATGGTCGTCGTTATCCTCATCGTCGTCATCATCTTCTTCGTGGCCTTCTATGCCGCGGACCCATGCGGCCGACGTGGCGACACGCTCGAAGTCGAACATTCGGGTGTTGAGTATGTCGTCGAGGTCGATGCGGGCGTAGTCGCACTCGATGATGCGCGCAGCGGGCTGTATGGCGCGTATGATGGCCTTGAGGTGTTCGGCCTCGTCGCGGCTGACTTCTGATATCTTGTTGAGCAGAATGATGTTGCAGAATTCAATCTGTTCGATGACGAGGCGTTCGATGTCTTCGTTGTCAATGTCGGTGCGTGTGAGACTGTCGCCGCAGCCGAATTCGTCTTTGAGTCTGAGGGCGTCGACGACGGTGACGATGCAGTCGAGACGCGGCACGGTGTCTTCGGGGCGTGCCATGGTCTGCATGGCGTCGATGGTGCGGGCTAGTGGCTGTGGCTCGCAGATGCCGCTTGCTTCGACGACGATATAGTCGAAGCGGTCAGACTCGACGAGTTCGGCGAGCTGTTTGATGAGGTCGGCCTTGAGCGTGCAGCAGATGCAGCCGTTCTGGAGGGCGACGAGGTCGCCCGATTGGTCCTGGCCCACGATGCCGCCTTTCTGTATCAGGGAGGCGTCGATGTTGACCTCGCCGATGTCGTTGACGATGACTGCGAAGCGTATGCCGCGGCGGTTGCTGAGGATATTGTTGAGGAGGGTTGTCTTGCCGCTGCCGAGATAACCGGTCAGCAGCAGTACGGGTATGTCTTTTCGTGCCATTTTCGTAGTAATTTAGGTATTACAAAATTACTAAATCGATGTCTTAGCGGCAAATTAATAAACGTTAAGAGCCGTTCGGCCGTTCGGACTATTGTGTCAGCGCCAGTGTCGGGTGAGCCACTGTCTTACGGGCTGGTCGTAGAGCCTTAGCATGGCGTAGGCGACGAAAATCGAGAGACAGAATATGCCGGCGGCTACGGCTATGTGTGTGCCTGCAGATGCTTCGGGATGGCGGGTAGCCCAGCCGAACTGTATGTATATCAATGGATAGTGGGTGATATAGAGCGGATAAGAAATCTCACCGAGAAAGCGGCAGAGCGCTATTGTGCGTGGTGATTTGATTTTGCTGCCGGCTCCCGCCAGCACAAGCAGGGGAAAGACCGCTATGATGACCGTCGCGTTATAGACGCCGTCGAGCCAGGGGGCAGACTGAGTGCCTGCATGGGGCATCGCGAGTGCAGCGGCCAGAATGAGACAGCACAAGCCGAAACCTCCGTGGCTGACCGTCATGCGTCTGCCCAGACGGAAGAGCAGCAACCCGCAGAAAAACGGATAGCACAGACGGGCCAGTCCGATATAAATCTGCTCGGATGACATGCCGTAGCCACCGATGACAGTGTAGCGCACATGGCTTCTTACATCGAGGATGCCGAAAACGTCGATATCGAGCGCCAGATCGAGTGTCATCAGTGCCGATATGACGACCAGTACGGCCAAAGCTGTCTTAGACAGCCGTCGGACGAACAGCGCGTAGAATATGTTGCCTGCATATTCCCACATCAGCGACCATTGCGGACCGTTGATGGGCGTTATCTCGCGCCAGCCGCGTATGTCGAGCGACGGAGGTGTCGGGAACATGAAACAGCCTATGACGAGAACGAGCAACAGCCGGGTCCATGGCGTTCTGACCACTTCGGGCGCATAGGGTGAATCGCCGAGATAGAAAAGCGCCGCTCCGAAGACGAGTCCGGCGACCACCATTGGCTGAAGGCGTATGAGACGGCGTTTGAAAAAATTCCAGACTGTCATTTTCGGCCATCGGTCGTCATAGGCATAGCCGATGACAAAGCCCGAAAGGACATAAAAAAAGTCGACAGCGAGATAACCGTGGTTGATGATCTGTTTGTCTACGCCGCCTGAGTAGGTTTCGAAGAGGTGAAAGACGACGACAATCATCGCGGCCACTCCGCGAAGGCCGTCGAGCACTTCATAGCGCGGCTTGTCGCCGGTGACGGGGGATAGTGAATTCATAGGGAAACGGATATATTATATTGTTTGCCGGAATTAGTATTGAGTTTGGCAAAATTACAAATTAATATACTTTAAAGCAAAACAAGCCCGATATAAACAGACACAGAGCGGCGACGCATCACCGCGCCACCGCTCTGAATATCTAAGTTTAGCAGGAATATTTCTAATTTATTACAGATGCAGGTCGAAGACGCCGAATACTTCGGTCGACACTTCTCCGAGGATGCCTGATTTGGCGTTGACGCCCGTCTGAATCCTGACGAAGTCGGCGAACGTCAGAAGCGCCGGATTGCCGTCGGCGTCGATGGCGTCACTGATTCTGAACCGGTTGCACTGGCCGAAACGGTCGGTTGTGAAGTTGTCGGCGCCCATATTGTCGGCATATCCCCACCCGAACGGAGCATTGTTCCAGTAGCCCGTGGCGTCGTCGAGCGACGTGCGGGCTTTCAGGCATGTGCCCGATAGAGTGTAGCTGTCGGCTTTCACCCAGCAGGGATAATAGTAGTCCTGTTTGTGAAACGGCGCGAGGTAGTCGACCGTGCCTTCGGCTCCGCGGTTGTCGGTCCATGAGACATTGCATCCGGGGGCGTCGGGTCTGACGTATGTCACGGCGTAGTCGCGCACCGTGGCTCCGTCAGACGTGTCGCTGCCTTTGAGTTCATACCAGACGTCGTCGGGCAGCCCGTTGCCGTTGCTGTCCTGCATGACGTAGACGATGCCCGGTTCGTTTGAGCCTCCGGCGCCTGTGCCGGCGTTCAGGAAGGCGTTGGCTGCTACGGCGAAGTCATAATCGCCGGCCGACGACATGATGCTGTGGTCAAACCCGACGACGATATATCCACCGAAAGCGCCGAGCGATACAAAATTTCCGGTGTCGAGCCGCTTGAAAGCAATCTTGGCCGCATCGGCCGGGTCAGTGACCGGCTCGGTCAGCTTCTCGGGCGTGAAGTCGTTGATAAACTGCCCGGGAGCCGGCGTCCACTCATATACGCGGTTGCAGAAGGCCGAGCTGTGCGATGTGGCCGGTCTGAAAACACCGTCGTCAGGACCATCGGGGCCGTCGATAACCTCGTCTTTGTTACATGACGGCAACGCCACGGCCAGAATGACCGTGAGCGCCGCTGTCATAAAATTGTTTGGCATCATTTCGCAATCTTGATTGTCGAGTTGCCTGCTCTGACGATGTAGACGCCGGCGTCGAGGTGCGAGATGCTGAATGAGGCGCTCTCTGATGTCATCACTTTATTGCCCGTTGCATCATAGACGACGGCGAAATCGCTGCCGCTGAGAGTGACGGTGTGTGACTCGCGGTTGTAGGCGATTGCGTTGCTATCGGCAGTGAGCGAGCTGACAGATGACTCATCGACGGTCTCGACCATGAGTTTGTCGAGGCAGAAGTAGCCCGGCGTGTTCATGCCGTATGCTCCGCTGTCGGTGCTTGTCATCGTGAAATAAAGTTCATTGACGATGCCGAGCGAGCTGAGGTCGACATAACGCCAGCCGCGGGTGATTGTCAGGCAGCCGTTGGCATATTCGGCAAGTGCGACATCGACGGTCTTCTCGCTGCCGTCGGGGTTGACGCCGTGGATAGTAAGGGTCAGTTTGTCGCCGTTTGTGAAAGCGCGGGCGAAAGAATCGCCGCATTCGACGCTGTAGTAGGCATAGCTGTTGAGATTGACATAAACGCCGACAGCCTTATAGTTTTTGCCGTCGGTGAAGGTCATGTCGACAGGGCGTATGGCCATGTAAGCACTGTAATAAGCGACGATGTAGGGCACGGCTGCGTCGGTGACGGGAGCGCCGAAATCGTCGGTCTTCACGGTCTTGTCGTCGTTGAGCACGATGCCACCTTTGGCCATGTTGCTGTACTGAAATGTCAGCGTGTCGTCCTTGCGATTGTTGTCGGCACTGTTCGAGGCTGTGAATCCCCACCAGGTCATGTAGGAACCCATCGACGAATGAACGAAAGAGAAACACTGGCTGTCGATCGACTCTGCTTCGTCGTCAAACGTGCCGTTCCACGAGCCGTTTGTGGCATCGAATTCGAGCGCCGTAGTGGCTTTCGTGAGATCAAGGGTTATTACTTCAGCCCGGGCTGATGTTGCCGCGATGAGTGCGGCCGCTAATGTGATAATTACTTTTTTCATCGGTTTTATGTTGGTTTAAAATGAAAAGTCCCGTTCATATCACTGATGCAATGACGACGGGGCATGGAACTTTGGCGGCTTTAAAAACCGATGAATGACATATTTGATTATGTAACGACGAGCCCATATTCCCGCAGGCAGTGCAGATGTGATTGTTTGCCATGGCAGGTCTTCTGACTCGTCCCGGTCTCGTCTCGCCTTCTCGGAGCCTGCGGCTCCAATGACTTTAGTGAGACAGACTTTGTGTGGAACATACAGCAGCGGGTACTGTTCAGGATTCTCACCTGATTCCCTTGCACTCCTGCGGCGCGGCATCGGAGATGACCGCCCGCCCGGCTCACTCTTGAGCACCGGAGTTACCATTGCGGTGACAAAATTACATAATTATTCCTACAATAGCAATATGTGACGCCGGTTTTTGCGTGCTTTTGCGTGATGCGGAAATAATAAACCGGTGACACTGCATGAGTGCCACCGGCTTACATTATGAATATGGAACTGATTATTTCGCGTCTTTGAGAGTGCCGATTTCGTAGCCGGGCTCACCTTGGGCGGGACGGTAGTGTTCCCATTTGACGACCTTGGTGCGTTTGCTGTCCCACCACATACGTTTTGTCGATACGTCAGGACCGAAGTCTTCGAGGCACTTTTTATAGTTGGCCTCGTTGTGGAGCTGCTCGTATGAGGGATAAGTGATGCGGCGGCAAGAGCCGAGGTAATCGTGACCACCGACTTCGATGACGAAGTTTTCGGTCGGCATCTTGAACGGGTCGAGGGCGGGCATGCCGAGACGGCGGTAGTCAGCCCAGGCCTCGAAGCCTCCGTCGGGGAAGTTCGAGATATATTTCTGGGTGATGATCTTGGCGAGCTTAGAGTTGCAGTCGTCTGTGACATCACCGGTGTTGTCACTGAACTTGACGCTCGTGCCGTAGCCGTTCTTCATTGTCGACTGGAGGTAAGCCTCGATGTCGGCTGACTTGATGAGGTTGCCGTATTCGGCCATCGAGCGGCGGATGCCGGCCTCGTAGAATGATTCGGCCGTGCCGCCCATGTTCCAGCCGCGCAGAGCGCCCTCGGCGCGAAGGAAGTCGACTTCTGACGCATACATCAGGCGCGCCCAGCGGTCTTTGCAGATTACAGGAGGAGTGTTTTCGGGAGGCTCGGGATTGAGGCTGACGAAGAACACGCCTACGCGTGAGTTGTTCTTGTGGGCGTTGTCGTCTTCGGCGGCAATGGCGGGAGTGTAACCTGCCTCGACACCTTTCCAGCGGCCGCGGTATCTGCGTGATGCGAGAGTGCCGGTGCTGGTGACGTTATACATGATGAGCGCGCGGGGGTCGGCATATTCAGGCACCTGTCCCGACTTGTAGTAGCTCTTCATCTCGACAGGTACGCCGCCGAGGTTGGTCAGCACACGCTGCATCGAGACGCTCATGGTCAGGCGCGACTCCCAGTAGTGTGCATAGAAGTAGTGGGGGTTGATGGTGTTCTGATAATAGTTTTCAGCACGCCAGATGACGACATTGTCAGTGATGAGACCGCCGTCGGCGGCTACAGCAGCCTCGGCTTCGGTCTTGGCCTTCTCGGGGTCGACCTCGGTCATGCGCAGGGCGATGCGCAGGCGCAGGCTGTTGGCGAACGCCTTCCACTTGGCCATGTCGCCCTGGAAGATGAGATCGCCGATGCCTACTTTGCCGCCGTTCGACGAGATTTCAGACGAAGCCTCGGTGAGTTCTTTGACGAGATCATAGTAGATGTCTTTCTGAGCGTCGTAGCCGGCAGGGATGCCCGAACCGTCACATGCTTTGAAATAAGGCAGGTCGCCGAAGAGGTCGGTGGCGCGGAGGAAGCACCATGCCTTCCAGATACGGGCGATTGATTTGAGGTTTGTCATGTCCTCTTTGCCGTCGCAGCGACGGATCACCTCGTTGAGGTTGGCGATCCATGTCCAGTGCTGAAGCCAGAACTCTTCGTTCCATTTGTCATTGGGCTCGCAGACGTTCGACTCGTATTTGTCATTCGAGAAATACTGGGCGAAGGTGTCGGCATAGAGGTTCTGCTGACGCTGCCACTGGTCGACGTTGAGTGTGCTCGGGAGCATCACGAACGAGAGCAGGTTGATGGCTGCGACTTTTTCCGGTGTCACCGTGTTGGGGTCGGTGTTGACCTTGTCGAAGCTTTCGCAAGATGTGTTCGCAAATGCCATCGCGCCGGCCAGACCCCAGATTATTGTTTTATTTAGTCTTTTCATTAGTTATATAAAGAGAGATTTGCTGATTAGAATGAAACATTGAGGTTCAGACCGAACGAACGCATCGAGGGGAATGACGAATACTCGACACCGCCGGCGTTGTTTGTGCTGACGACCGATTCGGGGTCATAGCCGCCTTTGACCTTATTGTAGATCATCCAGAGATTACGGGCGACGAAGCTGACTTTGAGGCCGGTGAAGGGAGTCTTGTCGAGAACTTTCTTGGGAAGGATGTAGCCGAAGGTGAGTTCGCGCAGACGCAGGTTGGTGCCGTCATAGGTGAATTCTTCGGTAGCCTTCTCGACGCGTGACCAGTATTCCTGAGGATTGGCGTATGTGGTGTTGGGGCTGTATGTACCGTCGCCATTGGCTACAACGCCGTCGACAAGGATACCGCCTGTGCCGTTATACCATTCGTCACGACCGGCTATTGTCATCTCTGTAGTACCGGCTGCACCACCTACGGCGAGCGAACGCATGTAGATGTCACCGCCGACACGGAGGTCAAGCAGGAAGCTGAGAGTGAAGTCTTTGTAGCGGAACTGGTTGTTCATGCTGCCTGTCCAGTCGGGAAGGTAGTTGCCGACAGCGTTCTCGGTGTCGATATTGGCCTCGAGGAGGGGCAGACCGTTGGCGTCGACAATCTTCTTGCCTGTCTGGGGATCGCGCTGGTAGCGGTAGCCGACGATGTCGCCGTATGTGCCGCCGGCACGTGAGATCACGCGGACGAAACCTGCCGAGCCGTGGCTGTAATACTTGATTTCAGGATGCAGCTCGATGATTTTGTTGCGGTTGCGCGAGTAGTTGATGGTGGTTGTCCACTGGAAGTCTTTGGTGTCGATCGGAGTGGCGTTGAGCACGACCTCGATACCGGCGTTCTGGATGTTGCCGGCGTTGATCTTGCGCGAGCTGTAGCCCGATGTCTTGCCGATAGGCAGAGTAAGAATCTGGTTGGTGGCGTTCTTCTTATACCATGTGAAGTCGAGACCGAGACGGTTGTTGAGGAATCGTACGTCAAAGCCGGCTTCCCACGATTTGATAATCTCAGGCTTGAGATCGAAGAGCGGGAGCACCTCTGACACCTGCGACTGCTTGATGTCGGCGGTGAGGTTCTTCACGACATAGTTGTTGACGAGCTGATAGGGAGATGTATCGTTACCAACTTCGGCGTAAGACGCACGGAGTTTGGCGAATGACAGCCAGCGGGGAACGGTGACGCCGTATGAGCCGATGAGGTCAGAAACCACAAGACCGAGGCCTACCGACGGATAGAAGAACGAACGACGGTTTTTGGGGAGGGTCGATGACCAGTCGTTACGGCCGGTGACATCGAGGTATACCCATCCGCCGTAGCTCAGCTGGGCCAGACCGTAAAGCGAGTTGACCGACTTGTTCTCTTCGTCATTGCTGGCGGTGATGTTCATACCGTTGCTGATTGTGAAGAAGTCGGGAATTTCAAGACCGCCTGATCTCTGCGACATGGAGTCGCTGTGGCGGTGCATCATATTGCCGCCGAAGCTTAAGCTGCCCGAGAATTTCGAGCCCCACCAGTTGTCTTTGTTGGCCATGATGAGGAAGTCGGTATTGCGCTCGCGGAAGTATGAATAACTCAGAGCATAGTGGCCGTTGCCGACATGGTTGCCGTAGCTTGTGCCGACGGGATAGGCGGCCTTCACTTTGCTGTCGCTGTGGGTCCAGTAGAAGACTTCACCGTGGCGTATCTTCAGCGACAGCCAGTCGGTGATCTGATAGTTCAGCGCGAGGAAGCCGACGAAGCGGTCGCGTGTGCTCTCGCTCTTGTTGATCTCGGCTGCATAGGGGTTGAGCAGATAGTACGGGTCGTTGGTCCAGCGGAGTACGTTGCCGTCTTCGTCATAGATCTGCGACATGTCAGAGTAGTGGATGCTTCGCGGCATCATCAGGTAGTTACGCATCACCGATGCGGGGTCACCGCCGGTCGACGGGTTGTTCCAGCGTGTACGCTTGATATAGTTGACCTTGGCGTCGAATGTGAGACGTTTGGTCAGGTTGATTGTACCGCGCAGGTTGATGTTATATTTATCCTGATAGTTTGAAGGCACGACGCCGTCGATACGCTGGTAGGCCAGTGTGGCGCGGAATGACCCCTGGTCGGCATTGAAACCTGCCTCGAGAGTGTTGGTCGTCGTGACGCCGGTCTGGAGATAGTCCATGACATTGTTGTCATAGGGAAGGAACTCACGTTCCAGACCCGTCCAGTCGGTAATCAGCTGGCCCTCCATCTTCGGACCCCAGCTGAGACTGTTGTCGCCGGTGAAGACGCCGTTAGAACCCTGACCGTAGATGTTCTGCATCTTGGGCTGGGTAAGCGGACGCTCTATCATGACATTTGAATTCCAGGTAACGCCGAGACCCTTGCGGTCGCCGCCTTTCTTGGTGGTGATCATCAGGACGCCGTTACCCGCGCGCGTACCATAAAGAGCAGCTGCCGCAGCACCTTTGAGCACCGAGATGTTCTCGATGTCATCGGGGTTGATATCCGCGAGACCGTTACCGGTATCGCCGCTGTTCTCATTGACTTTGAGGCCACTGCCGCCGTTAGAGTTGCTCATCGGCACACCGTCGACGACGATAAGAGGCTGGTTGCTGCCGGTGAGCGAGTTGTTACCGCGGATGGTTATTCGGCTTGATCCCATCGAACCGTTGCCCGACGAGCTTACCTGAAGACCGGCGATGCGGCCGCTGAGGCTGTTGATGACGTTGTTCTCACGTGCCTCGGTGATGGCGTTACCCTTGAGGTCCTGGACCGAATAGCCCAGCGCCTTGGTCTGACGCTTGATGCCGAGGGCGGTTACAACGACTTCTTCGAGAGCTTCCGATGCCGGCTCGAGTGTGATTCTGAGCGGGGCGTCACCGTGGACGGCGACTTCCTTGTTCTTGTAGCCTACATAAGAAATCACAAGCACGACGTTAGGCTTGGTGGTGCGAATGGCGAAGTTACCGTCGATGTCGGTAGCCGCACCTCCTTCTCCGCCCTTGATTGTTACGGATGCACCTATGGCAGGCTCATCGTTTTCATCAAAAACGGTGCCCTTGATAACCCTGGCTGTTTGGTTTGACTGTTGGGGCTCAGGCGATGGCGCGGCAGATGCTGTCGCTATACCTCCCGCCAACATGAGACCCATTGCCATGACAAGTCTGGGCAATACGAACGATAATGAATGTCGTTTTTTCATGTGTTGTTGTTTGGTTGGATGGTTTATTATAATTGGTTTTGTTGTTGATAGATAACTATATAAGGTTTTGGTTAAGATATATTTGATTGGTATTGCGTTGTATAGATAATTATGGTGTATTGTTTCAGGTTATGACGTAATTGCGAGCTTTAAGCCGATTGCTTTAATTGCTCCGGATTGTTTTGGCTGTAACGAAAACATCCGTTTTTAGTTTCGCGATGCAAACTTAGCTATTTCATAGAGAAATGATATTGTTTTTATTGTTAATTATTCTTAATCAAGAGCCGCCCCGTCGTTAAAATATATCATACGCCTCCAAGGGCTTGATAAGCCAATGAAGACAGCTCTTCAGCCGTGAAAAAACAGCCTTTTTAATAAAAAACGTAAAACAAAGCCCGATATTACAAAAACAATGACTAAATTTACAGTCTCAAAACTCGGACGTCAGTCCGGGTCAACATGGAGTGATGCTCGAGTGGTTGAAGAGGCTGATCTGGAAAGTCAGTAAGCGTCAAAAGCGCTTCGGGGGTTCGAATCCCCCTCACTCCGCAAAGCAGACATTTTCGTCACAAATAAACAAAAAGCCCTTGACCGACAGTCGGCAAAGCCGACAACGTCGCCAAGGGCAAAAATGCTGCGCTGTCACCAACGCAGAAATATCGATAAAAACCTAAATCAGGGCAATCTAATCGTGAAATTCAAGTTAAAGAATATTGGCCTTGATGTTTTCGACGATATATCTTACGTCGTCGTCAGAGACCCAGGGGCCGGCAGGAAGACATATGCCGACTTTGAAGAGCGATTCGCTAACACCGTTGACGTAAGCGGGCGCATCTA
>USIN01000028.1 GCA_900554715.1 uncultured Bacteroidales bacterium | reverse complement strand
TGAAAAGCCACAGAGAACCTGTAGGGATTTCGACAGAAACGATTTCTTCAGGGGTGAGATTCAGCAACTTCATGGCAAGAGCCCGCAGGCTGTTGCCGTGTGCGGCGATGAGGACGGTGCCGTTATGGCGCAATGCCGGCACGATGAGTTCTTCGCGGCAGATTTCGACGCGGCGGACAGTGTCGGCGAGCGATTCGGTGAGCGGCAGTTCGTCGGCGGCAAGGTCTTTATAGGCCGGCTCGTTGCCGGGAAAACGCGGGTCGTCGGGCGTCAGCGCCGGGGGCGCCACATCATAGCTGCGACGCCAGATATGCACTTGTTCCTGCCCTACCTTGCGAGCCGTATCGGCCTTGTTGAGTCCCTGAAGGGCTCCGTAATGTCGTTCGTTGAGATGCCAGTCCTTGATGACAGGCAGCCAGCTGCGGCCGATATTGTCAAGGACGATGTCGAGCGTGTGTATCGCCCGGCGCAGGTATGATGTAAAACAGAAATCGGGCATAATACCGGATGTGACGAGGCGCCGACCGGCCTCGACGGCCTCGGCGCGCCCCTTGTTGCTGAGATCGATGTCGGTCCAGCCGGTAAAGCGGTCTTCAAGATTCCACAGGCTTTGGCCGTGGCGCAGTAGTATGAGTTGTTTCATCGGAGAGAGCTTGAATTTTGGTTATGAGGTGAATATATAAGGTTTTAGTCGGGACGGTCTGTGACAGGGACGGCGACGGCTGACTGACGCCGCGCTCGCCGGCGTATGGCGGCCACAACCACCCAGGCCGCGATAAAGTAGATGGCGCTGAGAATCCACATGGCGATGAACGGACGCGATGACTCGGCGAGAGTGGCGCCGTTGCTGTTGATGCGGATGAAGCCTTCGATGCCCCATGTGGCGGGGACGAGGTTGCCGGCCCAGTACCATACCTGACTCATGGCGTAGCGCGGCCAGGTCAGCCCCGAGAGGAAGAGGAAGACCACAGAGGTGAAGACGATGATGAGAAAGGGCGTCTCACGCTCTTTGATAAACCATGTGAGGGCCTGTCCGAGGAATGCGGTGGCTATTAACATAGGCAGGAGGAAGGGCAGATAGTCGACGGCACTGCCGTAGTGCGGCAGGCTGAACATCTCGGGTATGACCTTGACGACATAGAGTGTCATCGGCAGATAGAAGACGGTGTAGCACAGCGCGCGCCCCCATATATCAGCCGACACCGGCATGCTGTCGGGTCTGAGCGGGTCGACGCCGCCGTTGCGCAGACGGCGTTCGCGGGAGGTTCCGCCGATGAAGGTGATGCCGAGCAACATGCTCTGCTGGAGAATGAGTATGACGATACCGGGCATGATAAACGAGGCGAAGCCCTGCTCGGTGTCGCCGAGGAAGTTGCTGCTGCTGTTTATCGGCATGGATATCGTGCCGGCCGCACCGGCCTGTTCGACACGCGACATGGTGACGTCGCCCGTAATCTTGATCTGCAGCTCGGTCAGAGCCGAGAGCAACGCGCGATAACGCAACAACAGCGACATGTCGGCATAAAATTCGACATCGGCCTGCCGGCCCGAGCCGAGATTTTTAGCATAGTCACGCGGGATGAACAGGACGCCATAAACATCGCCGCTGTGAACCCAGCGACGGGCCTGGGCGAGGTCGTCGGCATAGCCGTAGATCTGTATCGCCGGGGCAGCCGAAGCCTGACGGATAAACTCACGCGACTTGGCCGAACGGCTGTTGTCGACGACGGCGACCGGCAACTGCTCGACCACCTCGGGGTTATAGATGAGCGTATAGGCTATCGGATAGAGAAGCGGCAGGGCGAGGAAAAACAGCAGAACGCCTATGTCTTTGAGCACCAAGGACCATTCACGGGCAAACGAGCGTCCGACCGACGAAATCCAGAAGTTGATGCTGTTGAAAATCTTTTTCATGTCAAAACGGTATTATCAGGGAACATAGACGGGATTGAGGCATGCTTTCTTGAGGCGCGAGAGCCCGAGGCAGGCGACAAAGGGGAATATGGCGAGGGCCAGATAATAGAAGCGGGAATACCACACTTCGGCGCCGTTGAGGGCTACGTTGCAGTATATCAGGAAGAAATACCTGACAGGCAGCAGGTAGCTCAGGATGGCAATGAAGCCGTACATGCTCTGCACCGGGAAGGAGAAAGCGGCGAGCGAGAATGACAGGATGCCGATAAGGGCCGACATAATCAGGCTCAGACGCGGGTTCGGCACGATGCAGCAGAAGATGACAGCCATCGCCAGCGAGGCCACGACAAACATGGTGGCGGCGACGAGCAGCGCCACGAGGCTGCCGTTGAGCGGGAAGTGGCAGAAGCCGAAGAGTATCGAGAGGACACACATCGTGACGACCCACCAGATGACAAAGTGAGGCAGAAGCTTGCCGGCGAGGGCGACAGACATGCGTCCGCGCGCTGTGGCGAGCCATTCGGCCGAAGTACCGTATTTTATCTCGGTTGTGATGGCAAAGCAGGTGACGAGCATTATCATCAGAGCCAGCAGTCCGGCGCAGAACGACGGCGACAGATAGATCGAGTAGTTGGTCCACGGATTGCCGACGGGGTGGACATCAAGATTGAGCGGCTGTATGAGGGCGCCGACATTCTCGGGGTCGGCTCCGGCCGAAACGAGCGTTGTCCTGACCATAGTGCCGGCAGTGCCGACGGCGACGGTCTTGAAGCCCTTGTAGGCCAGGGTGCCGGGCACGAAGAAGGTCATGTTTGAGAAATATTCGAGCGTCGGCGTGCGGCCGCCGAGAGCGTCGGCCTCGAAGTTAGAGGGGATGATGAAGAAGCCGAATATCTCGCCCCGGCGCACAGACTCCATGGCGTCGGTGTAGCTTTCGAGTTTCTGTGTGACATCGATCAGCTCGGTCGAGTTAAGCGAGCGTGTGACGGCCCGCGACATCGTCGAATGGTCGAGGTCGACGACGGCCGAGGGTATTTTGAGCGGCAGTCCTTCGCCGAGCAACGAGACGAAGAAGAGCGTGACGGCAAGGGGCACGAAAATCATCGTGCAGAAATATATCCGCCGTGACGTCAGACGCCTGAGTTCCCGTCGGGCTGTCGCCAAGAAGCCGGTATCAGTCATGATAGTGTGGGTTTTAAACTTATTTTTCGTATATTATCGACATGCCCGGACGGAGGTCTCTGACGTGTTCGGTCGGACGTGCCTTGATCTCGAAAGTGCGGCTGTCCCAGCTGCCGGTAGACTTTGTGGAATGCCATGTGGCATAGCTGCCCATGTCGCGGATGTAATAGATCTCGGCCTCGATTTCCTTTTTGCCGAAGGCGGGAATCATCACTTTAATCTTCTTGCCCATCGTGAGGTCGTTGAGCAGCTCTTCGCGGACATTGAAGGTGACCCAGCGCTTGTCATTGCGGAGCAGGCTCATGATCGGCGCTCCGAGGGCCACGAGCTCGCCGGCTTCGGGATAGATGACGTCGACGGTGCCGTCGCATGGCGCTGTCAGGTAGCTGTCGGCGAGAACGGCCTCGACCTGGTCGACACCGCCGCCGGCGGCCTCGACGAGAGCGGCAGCCGACTCCTTGTCTTCGTTCTGGGCACCGGCCACGGCGAGGTCATACTGGCTCTTTGCGGCGTTGTGGGCGGCTACGGCGGCGTCATAGGCGGCCTTGGCCTCGTCGCGTTTCTGCTCTGAGATGACACCCTGGCTGAAGAGGTTCTCCATGCGGGTGTATGTCTTCTGGGCTATCGTCACGGCGGCTTTGGCCTGTTCGACCATGTCGCGGGCGGCGGCCACAATCTGCGAGCGTGTGCCGGCGTCAATCTTTTTGTTCTGGGCCTTTGCGATGGTCTGCATGGCTTTTGCCTCGGTGAGCTGGGCCTCGACGACAGCCGAGTGGATGCGCACGAGGGTATCGCCCGCGCAGACAGTGTCGCCCTCTTCGACGAAGAACTCGACGACGCGGCCGGGCAGCTTGCCCGAGATGCGCACGTTGGTGCCTTCGACCTGTCCCTCGATGATGTCAGAGGGTTTGTTCATGAATATGAAGCCTATGACGGCTATCACGGCGATGACCAGAATGACGACGGCCATAGTAATGATCAGCGAGCGTCCCGTCTTCTGTTCGGCGCTCATATTGTTATCGTTTGTTGCCATGATGTTGGTTATATATTGTTTATTTGTTTACAAGAATAATGTTGATAGCTGAAGGTCAGTATCTGAGGGTGCCGAGTGCTTTGCTCAGATAGGTGTTGCAGAGACGCACGTCGATCATGGCGTCGATTTGTTCGGAGTGGGCCTTGAGCCACGCTGTCTGTGCCTCCATGACGTTGTCGGTCGTGGCGATGCCCTCGCGGAATGAGATAGTGGCGGTGCGCAGGTTGTCGTCGGCCTTGCGGAGGTTTACGTCGGTCATGGTGAGGGTGCGGTAGGCTTCCTGAGCCTTGTACGAGGCCTGGCTCACCTGAAGGTCAATCATGTCGCGGGCGTCTTCGAGCCTGAGTTTCATGATTGTCTCCTCGCTGGCGGCGGCTTTATATTTGTTATAGTTGCCGCCCCAGTGCCAGATTGGAATGGTGACGGTGGCGCCGACAGAGAACGCTCCGGCAAAACGTTTGCTGAAGCCGTCATACATGTTGGGGTTTGAGAACGAATAGGCGCCGACGACAGCGACATTCGGCAGCATCGACGACATGGCGACGCGTTTCTGCTGTCCGGCGATATTGACACCGAGCTCGAGGGCGCGGAGGTCGGGACGGCGGGCGTAGACATCCTCCATATTATATTGTATGGCGATGTCGGCATCGGGAGTGGCGCTGACATCATCTTCGTCGGCGAGGGCGAAGACGCTGTTGACGGGCAGGCCGCACACCTGGGCGAGAGCCATGCGGGCGAGCGACAGACCGTTCTCGACCTTGACGAGGTCGACCCGGGCCGAATTGAGCTTGACGTCGACACTGAGCATGTCGCTGCGGGTCGCGACGCCCTGCTCGAGCATCAGGCCGACGTTATGCGACAGTGTGTCGAGCAGATTGACATAGCTGCGGGCAAGCTTCTCCTTGGCCTTGAGCGAGACGACCATCCAGTAGGCCGCGTCGACGGCATAGATGACATTCTCGGCCTCGCTGTCGTTGAGTTGCCGGGCCAGCTCCTCGGCATAGCCGGTGATCTTGTTCATGGCGACAATCTTGCCGCCCATGAAGACAGGCTGCGTGAGGGTGACGGCGCCGAAGAAGACGTTGTGGATGTCGAATGTCATCGCGTCTTTTGGGATAAGGGCGACGGTCTCGGGTATATACTGGCCATCGGGACCTTTTATCGGCATACCGGTCTCGGGATTTGTCACCAGATTATACTCGTAGGTCTGTTTGGCCGGATTGAAAGTCATCGTGGGCAGATGCTGGTCTGACGAAAAAATCGACAGTTCCTTCTGGTTATAGGCATAGCCGCCCGCAAAGTCGAGCGCCGGCAGATAGGCCGCGAAAGCCTCTTTCTTCTGATATCCGGCTGTTTTGATTTTCTGCCGGCTGATCATCAGCTGTTTGTTGCTCGACAGAGCCATGGCGCGACAGGAGTCGAGCGACACCACGCCCGACGGAGTCTGTGCCCCGGCACATATCGAAATGGCGGCAAACGCCAATAAAGACTTGAGTTTCATGATTGGTGGTTGAAACGGTTTAACATCTTTCAAACAGTATTAACATAACTGTCATACAAAAGTAACGCTTATACCTTGTAAATAGTTGGCTCTGTTTTCAAAAACGACCAATAGAGAAAACTCTGCGAAAAATCGACTACCGGATGGCGTATTTTCCGGAGTATCGGTCGGTAAAAACGATATTCATCATCCGGGTTTATTGGCCGTGAAGGCGCCATAATTGATAAGTTGAGCCTGAATGCTTGTTTCGCAACACTATTAGCGCTATATTTGCAAGCTCTAATTTATCACATTAATATACAAAGCTTTTATGAAACTACGCACTTACCTCTCCATCGCAAGCGCACTAATGCTATGTCATGGCGTCTGGGGCGCCCCGATAGGCCACGCCGAAGCCATGTCGAAGGCCCGGGCCGCCATCTCGCGCCATCAGGGCGACACACGCCGCGCTCCGTCGTCACTCGCTCTCGAGCTGAGCCTCGACGCCGGCAATTATTATGTCTTTAACTCAGAGGGAGGCGGCTGGGCTGTCGTCGCTGCCGACGACCGTGTGCCTCAGGCCGTGTTAGCATACTCGCCGACGGGAACTTTCGACGCCGTCAACATACCCGACGCCGTCAAGGGCCTTCTTGACGGGTATGCCGCCGAGGTCGAAGCTCTCGGCAGACACAACGCCGTCATCGCTCCGCGCCACACGCCGGGCCGCAGTGTCGCGCCGCTCCTGGGCGAGACGGCGTGGGCCCAGGGCTACCCTTTCAACCTCATGTGCCCGGTCGTTGACGGACAGAGATGTGTCACCGGCTGCGTCAATACCGCAATCAGCCAGATCATGTATTTCCATCAGTATCCCGCCGTCGGCCGCGGATCGCACACATACACGACCGGCGGTCTCACGCTCTCGGCCGATTTCTCGAAATCGGTCTACCGCTGGGATCTGATGAAGCCCGTCTACAACTACTACGGCAGCGACGGCGACAGCGAAGAGTCTAAAAACGCCGTGGCCCTTCTCCTGAGAGACTGCGGCATCGCCAATTCGACGAACTACGGCACGGGCGAGAGCGGCGCGTCGCTCAACACCCCGGGTCTCATCGATTATTTCGGCTACGACAGAAGCCTCAGACATCTTGAGCGCAACAACTGCACCCGCGACTATTACGAGGAGACGCTGCGCGCCGAGCTCGACGCCGGGCGTCCGGTACACTATGAAGGCGGCAGCTCTGGCGGCGGCCATGCATTTGTATGTGACGGCTATGACAGCGAGGGCTATTTCCACTTCAATTTCGGCTGGGGCCAGGGCTCGTCGGGCTATTACCTCACCTCGGCGACAGGCTTTGACGCATCGCCCGGATATTTCTATTCAATCATGCCCGACGCCGGCAATCCCGCCGCCATCACCGCCGGCTCGGCGTCAGACTTCGCCTGGGAACAAGGCAACCGCATCGCCTGCTCGATTTCCTGCTTCATCCACAGCGGCACACCGTCGACCATCGATACCGGCGTCGAGGTGCGCAATAAGGCGACCGACGAGGTGCGCTATATCGTCAAACAGACCGTCAGCAACAGCACCCAGGCCTATATCGGCGAGATTATGTTCGACGACGCCATCGCCGACGGCGACTACCGTCTGCGGGCCGTCTGCCGTGCCAACGGCGGCGAATGGGTGCGCGCCACATTCGGCGACATGCGCATGAGCTATGTCGATGTCAAAGTCAGCGGCGGTGTCAAGACCTATGCCAACGAAGTGCTTGACGACGATATGGATCCAGGCGTCGTGCGCATCGATGGCGTCTACTATCTCATCGACGGCGAGCGCGCCGTCGTCACACGCCGCAACGCCCGCGGCGCCAGCTACTCGGGCGACGTCGTGATACCGGCAACAGTCAGCCATCAGGGCCACACCGTTGCCGTCGAGGAAATCGGCGAGGGTGCATTCTCGCAGAGCAAAGTCAACAGCCTCGTCATCGGACGCAATGTCAGGACGATAGCTTTCGGCTCGCTCGATTTCACGACCATCGGCAGCCTCGAGTTCGAGCAGCCGTCGGGCCTGCGCGAAATCGGCGGCTGGGGCTTCAATGCCTGCGAGATCGATGTCGTCAGGCTGCCCGAAGGACTCACGGTCATCGGCACATGCGCCTTCCAGTCAACGTCGATGAAAAAGCTCGTGCTGCCGTCAAGCGTCACATATATCAGCAACGCGGCCTTCAACTACAGCACCCAGCTTAAAGACGTCCATGTGCAGTGGCGCGACGCCGCCTCAATGCCGACAACCGGCAACGGCCTCTTCGACGGATGTGAGAAATCACAGATCACGCTGCATGTGCCTGCCGGATGTGCGGCTCTATATGCCGCCGACCCGCAGTGGAGCGAGCTAAACATCGTCGATGACTCAGACTCGGGTGTGGCCGACATCGCCGGCGACTCTGTCACGATCAGCGCCGACAACGGCCGCATCGTCGTCACCGGCCTTCCCGCCGGAGCCGTCGCGACCGTCTATGACCTCAGCGGCACGCTGATAGGTGTGAGCGCCGACGGCATCGTCGACTGTCCGGGCCATGGCGTCTATATCGTGAGAGTCGACGCGACAGTGGCAAAAATTGTCATTTAAATGTCTGCCGTATCGTTTTTATGCTTACCTTTGCCGCGTCAAATTTTGTTTAACCAATAAAAACGAAATGTCAACAAACACAGTAGATAAAGACCGCAAGGTCACAACCAAACGACTGATCGAGATGAAAAGCCGGGGCGAGAAAATCGCCATGCTGACGGCTTATGATTACTCCATGGCCAAACTCATCGACGAGGCAGGCATCGATGTCATCCTCGTTGGCGACTCGGCTTCAAACGTGATGGCCGGCAACATGACGACGCTGCCCATCACCCTTGACCAGATGATCTATCACGCCAAAAGCGTCATCAAAGGCGTCAACCGCGCGCTTGTCGTCTGCGACATGCCTTTCGGCTCATATCAGGGCAACTCGAAAGAGGCGCTTGCCTCGGCAATCAGAATCATGAAGGAGAGCCACGCCGAAGCCGTCAAGATGGAAGGCGGCGCCGAAATACGCGAATCGATCGAGCGCATCCTCTGCGCCGGTATTCCCGTGATGGGCCACCTCGGCCTCACACCGCAGTCGATTAATAAGTTCGGCACCTATGCCGTGCGCGCCAAAGAAGAGGCCGAAGCCGAAAAACTCGTCTCTGACGCCCGCATGCTCGAAGAAATCGGCTGTTTCGCCCTCGTGCTCGAGAAGATACCGGCCAAGCTCGCCGAACGTGTCGCCAAAGAAGTATCGATACCGGTTATCGGCATCGGTGCCGGCGGCGGTGTCGACGGTCAGGTGCTCGTGATGCACGATATGTTAGGCATCAATCAGGGCTTCTCGCCCAAATTCCTGCGCCGCTACGCCGACCTGTCGACGGTAATCAACCAGGCCGTGTCGCACTACATCGACGACGTCAAGACCTCTGACTTCCCCAACGCTTCAGAACAATACTAATCTGACATACCGCCAACAGCAGCAGCGCCCGACCCCACCGGCCGGGCGCTGCTATATATAGAAGTCGGCGCGCGAAGCTATGGACCAAGGGCTGAAGTCCTTGGAGTCCAACGCGTTAGCTGAGGCTGTCGCAAAACCATAAAAGCGAAAAGGCAGTGAGCCGTAAAGCCTTGAAACCCAAACGCTCTCTATTTGACACTATTGAAGAAACTGAGGTTTTGCGACAGCCTCTCCATGCCGACCGTAGCCGTAATCGGCTGGAGTTCTTTGTTTTTCGCCGGTTAAATCGATGTCTTACAGACATTTTTACATCCTTTCTGCTTGCCGGGCGCATCTCAGCCTTCGGCCTCGATGTACCCGGTTATGAAGCCACAGACGTCCTGCCGGACGTCGTTTTATAGCCAAGAAACCAACACATTAGCTGCGAGGGCTGAAGCGCTCGCTCCATGAGGCTGTCGCATTCCGGGTGGCGAAAATCGCTACAGAAGTGTTAAAGTCATGCAACGATAGTTATAATAATAAAAACAATCGCTAAATTTGCATATAGCAAACATTTAGTTATCACATTATATCATTTTTCACCGATGGAAAAACCGGTAGGTTTTACCCCCCCCCTATTTACCTGATACACACATAAATAAAGAAATAATACACCTTGACGGCCCGATTACACTGCACAATCGGGCCCGGCCCGTCATGTCCGTGACCGTCATGTCAGAGCGAAATCAACAAAAAAATATAATAATTAACTTATAACTTAAAACAACCAATCAATGAAGTTCAACTTACAGAAAGCGGGATGCGCGATAATCGGCTGCCTGTCGTTTATCGCCGTCGAAGCATCGGCCGGCGGGCAAGACAATTATGTTCCCGGCGAAGTGATTGTGAAATTCAAGTCAGAGAGCGGCGTGGTGATGAAAGCCAACGCCAAAGGCGGCTTTGCGACATCGAGCAAGAAAAGCCTCGACACACGTCTCAACGACCTCGGCATCAAAGCCACTGAAAAGCTGATGCCGCTCACGGGCGAGCTGCCCCAAAACCGAATGGCGCCGCAGCGCCGTCTGCCCGACGGCCGTGTGATCAAAAAGGCCGACCTCTCGAAGCTCTATTGCCTCCGCTTCGACAACGGCCACAGCGTCGAGGAGATGGTCGAGCAGCTCTCTGCCCTGCCCGAAGTCGAGTATGCCGAGCCAAACCGCATAGTCAGCACCTGCGCTTTCGAGACCAACTACTCGTCAGACCCGCTCTACAGCCAGCAGTGGGCCATCAACGCCGTCAATCTCCCTCAGCTGTGGGCGATGCCCGCGACCGACAGCAGACGCCCGGTCATCGCCATCATCGACACCGGCGTTGACATCACCCACCCCGACCTTGCCGACAATATCTGGACCAACGAACTCGAAGCCAACGGCGCCGAATTTGCCGACGATGACAACAACGGCTATTACGACGACGTCCACGGCTGGGACTTCATCAGAAACGAAGCCATCATCACGAACGGCAATGACCTTAACGGCCACGGCACCCACTGCGCCGGCATCGCCGCCGCCTGCGGCAACAACGGCTTAGGCATCGTCGGCGCCAACCCCGACGCCCTTATCATGGCCGTGCGAGTGCTCGATGAAAGAGGCAAAGGCGATGTCGCCACATATATCCGCGGCGTCGACTATGCAGTTGCCGCCGGCGCTGATGTGCTGAGCATGAGCTTCGGTTCATACGGGCTGCCCGGCAGAGCCGAAACAGAGGCTCTGCAGAACGCATCCTTTGGTGCCGTTTGCGTTGCGGCCGCAGGTAACGACAGCTATAATATTTATGATGAAATTCCATTCGTCGGGCCGGCCATTTCGTCGCCGGGCGGATTTGAATGTGTCGTAGGCGTGATGTCGTCAGGACGCGACGATTCACGCTCAGGATTCAGCAACTACGATCCTGACGGCCCTTTCTATTCGACATACGAGGGTTTCTATAATTATGACATTATGGCTCCGGGCGAAGGTATTATCAGTACATTTCCGGGCGGCGGATATAAAGAACTCTCGGGCACGTCAATGTCAACGCCACTTGTAGCGGGAGCTATATCGCGCATGCTTCAGGTTGGAGGCTATGATAAAGTTAAAGAGTACGGCTTCATCGGCGATATCGCAATGAGCCGCAAAGATGGTTGCGATGTATTCGACGCAGTCAAAGCGCTGATTTTCGATGAAATTAACCGCGAAACTAAGATTGTTTTCTCAGCAATCGAGATTGACGACCGCGAATTCGGCGACGGCGACGGCGAGCTCGACGCAGGCGAGACCGTCGATTTATACCCGACACTACGGAGCGTCTGGGGGCAGGTAGCTGACGACATCATCCTCTCTGGCTCGTTATCAGACAATATGGGCGAGAAAGCGTGTGAATTCATCAACAACGACGTCGAATTCGGCTATCATCTCAACAGCCGCGGCTCGGCAAAGAGCAAAAACCCGATCAGAATCAAAATTCCCGACAATATCAATGACGGCTACAACCTCAGCCTGATTATCACAGCAAAAACGTCGGACAAAGACATACATTCGCAGAAAGTAACATATCCTGTCTGCAATCTGGTCGAACTTGGCGGCATCATCGATTATAATCTGACCCTATATCCTGATAAAAGCTATGTCTTAGACCGTAATCTTATAGTTACAGAAACAGGAAAACTCATTGTCAAGCCCGGTACGACCATAACCATTGACAATGATAATCATAAACGAGAAAATATATCTGGGAATCGTGAGCATATTGATAAAATTCTTTTTGTTGGCACCCAAGACAGCATGATTGTAATTAAAGGAAGAACCAATTTACCAGTATACTATGAGAGTGATGGTTTTGAATCAGCCACCTTTAAATACGTCCGGTTCGAGAATCTTTTTATCAGGAATCCGTACTCTTATCTAGAGAATTGTATATTAAAAAATTGTTCCATGACAGAATGCCATGGAACTAGATTAGATGACTGCGTGCTTATAAATAGCGGACTCTCGGATGGCACACAGATACGTAAAGCCAATTTCGTTAACAGTAGCAGTTCTAGCACAGGATTTACATCAAGCAATCTGACTTCTACAAGTGTGAATCTTTCTGGTGAGACGGGTATTATTCGTACAGAAAATCCGAACTACTGGGGAAGCTGTGTAGAATCAATTGCCCGCAAAAATATTTTCGATATCGACCATCCTACAAGCCCTCAGGGTAACGCAAAATTTGACTTGTCGAATATGCTTAAACGGCCTTTGGCTGATAATCACGGTCTGGTATGGAAAGTATGTGTCAACGGTCATGACGCCCAGGACGAATTCGGCGATATTCTGCCACTCGGCGTAGGCCGTCATAAATTCGAGGTTTATTTCAACCGCAAGATAAACCGCAACTTTACACCCGCTGTCTCAATGGGTCTGCAGGAGCCCTACACCCAGACAAAAATCAACGAAGACGGCAGCTGGAGAACCATAGAAATTGAAGGTGACTCGATTGACGTCTACACGGCATATCTCACACTGAAGGGCAGCGAAGTTATTGACGGCTTAAACCGCATTACGGTTGAGGGAGCAAGAGACCATGACAACTTCGAAATTCCGGTAGAAAATCAGCGTTTCAACGTCATAATCCAGGCCGCCGGCTCGATGAGCTCGGGCTTTATGGCCGAGACAGGCGTCGGCAGGGTTAAACTGACATGGGAAAACTCCGAAGACAACTTCGACGATATGCTCGGCTACAATATGTACCGCTACACCACGCGCCGCGATGAAGAAACAGGCAAAACAGTGTCGAACGACACCATCAAAATCAACGAGCGCCTGCTTGACACCGAGGAGTATGTCGATTACGACATCGTGCCAGGCACGACCTATTATTACTTCTATAAAGTGATGCGCACCAACTTCACCGAGAACTCGCCGTCGAAGGTCGTTGCCGCCACACCACGTGCTGCCGGCAAGGGCGACGCCAACGCGTCGGGCGATATCGACGTGGCCGACGTTGTCACCGAAGTCAACTATATGGTAGGCCGCGACCCGAAGCCCTTTATCTTTGAGGCGGCCGACGTCAACGGCGACGAGGAAATCGATATTCTCGACGTGGTCGGCACAGTCAACATCATCATGGCTCCCGCAGGCAACAATGATATGGCCTCGGCAACGAGCGTCGCGACATATACGGTCGAAAACGGCATACTCTATGTCGACTGCCCAGTCGAGCTTGCGGGCGTACAGGCCGAGCTCAACGGCTCACGCGGCAAGACCGAGATCGCCGTACTGCCGGCCCTGCGCGGCATGGAAAGCACCGGCGACTGGATCAGCGACGAGGCATACCGTTTCATAGCCTTCTCGCTCAGCGGCAAGACCCTCGGCAACGGCCGTCACGCCCTGCTGTCAATCGGAGACGCATCACTCACTGACCTTATCCTCGTCGACCAGAGCGGCAACCGCATCATGGCCATCGACAGCGAGTCGAGCGGCATAAGCTCTGCAGTGATGCAGCAGATGAAGACGCCGACACCCAACCCGTTTGTCGACATAATCAACGTGCCCGTTGTCATCGGCACAGAAGGCGAGCATGACGTCGAGCTTTCGCTCCACAGCCTGTCGGGCGCCAAGGTTCTGAGCCATAACG
>USIN01000027.1 GCA_900554715.1 uncultured Bacteroidales bacterium | reverse complement strand
CGAGAACTGCTCGCGCACCATGCGGCGGCGGATGTTCTCGTCGAAGTGGTTCGAGAAGGCCAGCGGGCGGCTGTTCCACGCGTCGTAGGTGCGCTTGTATTCAGGAACAGACAGCAGGGTGAAGACGGGGACGACACAATACTGGCGGTAGATGATGATGCGGTCAGTGCCGCCGACCGAGGCGAAGTCGGGATCGGTCGAGTTGGGCGTGAGGTCGCGCAGCTCGATGGCGCCGCCCTTGAGGCATGTATGGTCTTTGTCGGGGACACCGACAAAGAAGTAGTTGGGGACGTCTTCGTGGGTGTAACCGTGGAAGTCGGTGGGGAAGAGCTGCGACGACTGGGCTATGGCAAGGTTGAGCACACGGCGGAAGTCTTCGTCGGAGAGCTGACGCAGGGCATACTCGACGTCGCATCTGAGCCAGTGCTGTGTGCCGTTGAGCGAAGAGGTGTAGTCCTTGAAATTACGCTCGATCTCGAGCATGGGCTTGTTGGGGAACTCGAGGATGCCGTCGGCCCAGCCCATCGACTTGATGAAGGCCGGGATGTTGATCTCGGTGTCGTCGACAACGACTTTGTCGATATACGGAGCCGTGAGGTCGATGCGGAATGTCGAGGACTGACGGCGGATGAGGTCGTCGACTTCGGCGATGCGGCGACCGTAGCGTGTGTATAGGTTTGACAGGATGGTGTCGACGGCGTCGATTTTCTTGTTCCAGTTGTCGAGCTGCTGCGCGAACCAAGTGTAGAAAACGATGGCGCCGTTGCGACGCTGTATCTCGCGCTGGTTGACGACTGTGCGCACCACAGCGGCGCAGAGGTCGGCGGTGGCGTCGTCGACGGTGCTCTGACGCTTGAAGATTTTGTTGCGCAGGCTTGCGAGTTCGCTGATGGCGTTGGTGACGGCGACATCGAGCGGCGTCGACATGCGCAGGAAGCCGTCAAGCTCGGTCTTCATCTCCTTGAGGCAGATGTCGGCGTGGTCTTTAAGCGCGGCGATGACGGACTTGGTGAGACCGACGCCATAGTCGCCGTTGAGCGTGTCGACGATTAGCTGGTGGAGCTTTTCTTCGATGACCGAGCATTTATCGGAAACGCGCTTGTCGATGAAACTGTTGTCGGCCGACACTTCTTTTTTATAGTTGTCAATCTCGCTTTTGGGATTGTCGCGGTCGTTGATGTCGGGGAGGATGAAGTCGGGGTCTTTCGGGAGAATCCAGTCGATGATGTCGTCGCGTCCGTTGTTCTCGCGGACTTTCACCTCGGGATTGTCGATCCAGTTGGCGGCGATGGCTTCGGGATTGTTGCCGGCATTGCGCAGGCGCTCGATGATGCGGCGGCAGGTCTTGAGACCGTATATTTCGCTGAGGTCTGAGGCACGGAAGACGATTTCGCTCATGCCGACGCCCGACGCCCAAGCCTTCTTGTCGCCGATGTTATAGGTCGTCGAAATCATGTTGCGCTCGGCGTTGTCGGCGATAGATGCTGCTTTGTCAGAGAGCTCGCCGGCTCCGGTGATGAGGGCGAGAGAGACCATTTCGGCTATCTGGTCGATGTTGTCGTATGAGTCGCCGTTGTCGTTGCGGTTTGAGATGAAGAAGACGGCGTTGAAGGGTGCGTCCTCGCCGGTGAGGCCGTCGACGCCGGGATAGTCGAGGGGTATGGTCTCGCCGACGGGCAGGTGCATCAGGAAGTCGAGGTCCATCAGCGCGCCGTAGGCGTTGGGCTTGAGCAGGAATTTGTCATATTTGAGCTGGGCGTCGAAGATGTCGGGAAGCACGGCATAGCCGATGGTCTTGCCGCGCAGACTGAGCTGACGCTTTATGTTCTTGATGAGGTAGGCTGTGTCGATGAATGTGCCCGAACCTGTGCCCCCGGCAATCGAGAAGACGAGGTTGATGTCGACCGATGTGTCGAGAAGCTGATATTTTGAGTTGCGGGCGATTTCGGCGCTGCATATCTCGTTGAGAGTCTGTTTGATTTTGGCCTCGACGCTTTTGTATTTCATGGCAAAGGCAAAGCGGCCGTTGGTGCGTACCATGCCGGCGCCGTCGGTCAGTTTGGTGAGTGCCTCGCTGCTTGAGTCGGTAATCCAGCTGAGTCGGTCGCGGTTGCGCAGGAAAATCGGCTTGGGGTTGACCTCGATGAGCGAAATCTGTTCGCGCGGCTCGAGCTTGACTTCACCATATTTGGTTTTCAGCGATTTTGCGTACGCGGCGTGGTCGGTGTCGAGGCCTACGAAGCCAATCATAGGCGGGACTTCGCCGTATGTTTCGATAAACATTTTCTTGGTGTGGAGCAGGGCGTTCATGCCTGTGCCGCCGAGGCCCACATAAAGTGTGCGTTTGATGTTTGTTGCCATGATATTGAAGTGGTTCTTGATTTTCGCTTAAAGGGTTTTAATGGTTATATCGCAGCTTGAGTTTTTTATGCTCATGATTGTATATTCGTTGAATTTGCTCATCAGGGCCGAGGGTGACGATGTCATGTCGCGGTCGGGGCAGCTGAAACGGACGCCGTTGCGGGCGTGGCGCATCTCGCAGCGCGAGGCCCACACAGGATTGACCTCAGAGATGATGCGGCCGGTGAAGAGGCGGTTGAAAAAGCCCTGACGGACAGGTTTGTCGCTGAAGACGACGAGGCGCGCGCCGCGCACTTTGCGCTGGCTGACATAAGGCCGCGTTATCATTATGGTCGTTATCTTGCTTATCGGCGGGAAAATCTGACGTTTAAGCAGCACGAACCATAGAATCAGCGCCGCGACGATGATGGCCGCGGCCCAGATAAGACCTTTGGCCAGAGGATTCATCTCGTTCTCGCACTCGGCGCGGAATGAGTGGACGAACTCACCGGCGGGTGCGTCACTGATACGGTCGAGGGTCTTTGATGACAGTTGTGTTATCGAGAGGTTCAGCCGGTTGTCGTCGCAGCCGGGTCTGAAGATGACCGACAGGATGCCGGGAGTCGCGTCGCCGGCTTTGAGCGTGAAGCATGAGTCGGCAAGTTCACGGCCGTTGAAGAGGATGGTGATGTCGTCGGTGCAGTTGGCCGATACTTTCATGCAGGCCGAAGCGCGGTCGCGGCGAGCCTCGTCATTGAACACCGGCGCGAGGTCGATGCTCAGGGTATCGGGAGCCGAGGCGGCCGAGAAAAGGAAGTCCTCGTGGCGGATGCTTTTGCCGAGGTCGTCTTCCTCGTGCGAGATGCCGTCGAATGTGAGGACACGCTCGGGACGGTTGACGACGCGGACTTCGATGCGCGGGTCGGTGATGTGTATGTTGTCGGAGCTGACGGTGATGTCAAATTCATAGTTCTCGTCGCCGAGCTCGTCATGCAGCCTGGTTTTGTCGTCGCCGTAAGCTGAGCGGATTTCAAGTTCCATGACGCCGTTCTGCATGACTCCGCCGACGACGTCGACGATGAAATTGCTGTCGGCACTCTTTGCTGTGGCCTTGAATGTGCCGGGGTCGCTGAAGTCGACGATGCGGCGGCAGGGCAGCTCGTGGGTGTTGATGTTTATGACGCGGCTGTCAAAGCTGCCGAAATCGGTCTTGTCGGCCGGTGAGACGATGTCGAGATTACGGCAGCCTTCGATGATGTCCCTGATGTTATCCTCGACGAGGGCGTTTTCGGTCAGGCGGACGTAGAAACCGTGGGTGTCGGGGTAATTTCTGGAGCAGAACCGGCGGAACACGTCGGCGAGCTTCGTCCGTCGGGCGGCGTCGGTGTCGACTCCGTCGGTCATAAGGTAAATATAGTTGTTGCGGGTCAGATCGATGTATTTCTCGCCTGCCGACCACGAGTCGCAGATGTTGGTGTTGGTGAGCTGTTTGATGTATTCCTCGAATTTACCGTCGATTTTATCCCAGTCGAAATCGCGGCGTTCGAAGATAATCGCGGGGTAGGGCTGAGACTGAAACGGAATGATGACGATGCGTGCGTCGGCCGGTTCGCGCTCGATTCGTGATTTAAGACTCGATTTGGTCGTCTGCCATATATCGGGGGCGTTTCTGGCGGCGTTGCCTTTCATAGACTGAGTGCAGTCGAAGATGTATATTGAATTTCGCAGCCTGGCACAGTCGGCTGCGATACAGAATATTAACGCGATTGAAATAATGATGGCGCGTTTCATTGCGATGTGATTGGTTAAAATGATGACGTGTAACATTGCAAATGTAGCGAAAAAAAGCGGTTTAACATATATAAAATAAAAAACTTTTTTTGTAATTTTGCCACCGAATCAGAATACTTGGCTGTATTTAACGCCCGGCTGATTACAGAGCGTTTATCGGGGGCAGCTCTTGTGGTTGCCATAATAAACGGCATGTTAGTGACTTGCGAAGAGATAGCTTCCCTATCCGAGATAGGAACGTTGTCCCCTTTTATTTGTGTCGTCTGTCAGCATTGTCTGTAAGTGTTAAGGATTCACAGCAGGAAGGTTGTCCCTCCCTGAGAGAAAATTGAAGTGTATTTAGGCGTGTTATAGCTTTGTAAAAAGGCGATTGACCATGCCGCGATTTATAAACGTCATCTAAAAAGATAAATGATGAAATTTCTAAAACTGATTTTTATCGGCTGTGCCGCAAGTGTCATGTTGTTCAGTTCGTGTGCGACACCGAAAGATATAACCGTGCTTCAGGACCTTAACAGCGGTGCTGTAGTCCAGACGCTTGAAAACGCAGAAATCAAGGTGCGTCCTGATGACAAACTGGCGATTATTGTCAACTCTAAGGACCCTGAGCTCGCCGACCTTTTCAATCTGCCTATCGTCTCGCACAGAATCGGTTCCGGCAACAGCGCTGCATCGCTTGTGTCGTCGAACTCATACGTGTCATATTATACAGTAACCCCTCAGGGAACGATTGACTTCCCTGTGCTTGGCGATATCCATATCGAAGGCATGCGCCGCTATCAGGTCGCCGAGTATATCAAAGATCAGCTTATTTCGAAAAATCTTGTCAAAGATCCGGTAGTTACTGTAGAGTTTGCCAACGCCGGTGTATCAGTTATGGGCGAGGTCAACAATCCCGGCCGAGTCAGCCTCGACCGCGAGCGCGTAAATGTTCTTGAGGCTATCACTGCAGCCGGCGACATGACTATTTACGGTAATCGTAAGAACGTGCTTGTGATCCGTGACGAAGACGGCACACAGAAGTCTTATCGCCTCGACCTGACGAACGCCTCTTCACTATATTCATCACCGGCTTTCTATCTCAAGCAAAACGACATAATCATCGTTGACCCCAACAACTATATGAAACGTCAGTCTACTGTCAACGGCAACACAACTCTGTCGGCTTCGTTCTGGGTGTCGGTTGCCTCACTCCTGACTTCAGTCTGCGTCCTTATATTCAAATAAACAATGATTTAGGCAAAACCTTTAGAAATAAAAAAAACACTTCAATACAATGCAAGAAGAATCAGTTGACAAGAATATAGCGACAGATGAAACATCAAATGCTGTAAGTATTAAAGATATCCTGTCGATCGGTTTGCACCGTTGGCGCTGGATTGCGGCATCGGTGGCGGTCTGCCTTGCTCTCGCAGTCGTTTATCTGCTGTTTGCAACGCCTGTATATACCCGCACGGCGTCGCTTCTCATAAAAGAAGAGGGCAACGGATCGTCGGTCAACGGCGCGGTCGATGCTTTTTCAGATCTCGGCCTTTTCTCAACGAATACAAATATCAACAATGAGCTCAGCGCGCTCAAGTCGCCTGACATCATGGAAGACGTCATCAAGCGCCTTGATCTTGATATGAATTACCGTGGCGAAGGCCTTTTCAGAAAGCCGATACTCTATGGCATGACCCTTCCCGCGAAAGTTGCTTTCCCCGATTCAAACGACAAACAGTCGGCATCGTTTATCCTCCACTTTGATGAAAAGGGAGGTTATACGGTCAGCGATTTCAAGGCTGACGATGAAGAATATGCCGTAGATCCCGACGTTCATGCCATAGGTGACAGTATCCCGACGCCTCTGGGACGCATGGTCGTCACACGTGGCGACGGTTTCAAAGACCAAGAGGCTTTTGATCTTTATGTGACTAAGTCGCCGCTCAAATCGGCCGTAGCTTCATATACCGCTAAACTTAAAGTTGCGTTGCTTGACGACAAAGGTACCGTTATAGACCTCACCGTCAACGACCCGTCGGTACAGCGCGCCGAAGACATTCTCAACACGCTTATCGGCGTATATAACGAAAACTGGATCAGAGACAAGAACCAGATTGCCGTCTCGACATCAAACTTCATAAACGACCGTCTCGGTGTCATCGAAAGCGAGCTCGGGAATGTCGATCAGGACATCTCTTCTTATAAGAGTACGCACCTTATTCCTGACCTTGCAGCCGCTTCGAGCATGTATATGGAGCAGAACAGCAACATCGCCTCTCAGATACTCGAGCTAAATAACCAGCTGCAGGTTTCGCGTTATATACGCAATTATCTCACGGCCGACGGCAACCGCAATCAGGTGCTTCCGTCTAACACCGGCATTGAGAACCCGAGCCTGTCTACCCAGATCATGGAGTATAATAAACTTCTGCTCCGTCGCAACGGTCTTGCTGAAAACAGTTCGGAGACCAACCCTATCGTCGTCGAGTTTGACCAGCAGCTCGCAGCTCAGCGCCGAGGCATCATCACCTCGATTGACAATCAGATTATCGCCCTCAACACAAGTATAAAGAACTTGCAGCAGAGCGAGAACCAGACAACGGCCCAGATAGCCGCAAACCCGACGCAGGCCAAATATCTTCTCAGCGTCGAACGTCAGCAGAAAGTCAAAGAGACTCTTTATCTTTTCCTGCTTCAGAAACGTGAGGAGAACGAGCTTTCACAGGCATTTACCGCATATAACACACGTGTCATCACAAGACCTACGGGTCTGCCGTATCCAACGGCGCCTGTAAAACGCAATATACTTCTCATCGCCTTCATGCTCGGCGTCCTGATTCCCTTCGGTATCATCTATGTCAAAGAAATCGGCAATACGAAGATACGCGGTCGTAAGGATCTCGAGAATCTCAAAGTTCCCTATCTCGGTGAGATACCTATGTCGGTCAACGGCGGAAAAGGTCTGTTGAAGAAAGCAAAGAAAAGCGGTGACAACCGTACGGATATCGTCGTCAAGGAAGGTTCGCGAGATATCGCCAACGAGGCGTTCAGAGTACTTCGCACCAATCTCGGTTTCCTCTGCCAGGATTCAAAGAAGTGCAATAACATAATGATTACGTCGTTCAATCCCGGTTCGGGCAAGACGTTCGTTTCGATTAACCTCGGCGTGTCACTTGCCATCAAAGGCAAACGTGTTCTTGTCATCGACGGTGACCTCCGTCACGGCTCGACGTCATCGTTTGTCGGTTCGCCGAGTAAAGGTATCAGTGACTATCTGTCAGGCCGCACTAATGACGTAAATTCACTGATAACTACCAAAGAAGAGCTCTGCGGTCTAAAGATCATGCCTGTCGGCACGATGCCGCCCAACCCGACAGAACTTCTTGAAAACGGACGTTTAGCCGCGCTGCTCGACCAGCTCGCTCCGGAGTTCGACTATATCTTCATCGACTGTCCGCCGTTCGCAATGATGGCCGACGCGAAGATTGTCGACGGTTATTGCGACCGCACCCTCTTTATCGTGCGTGCCGGACTGCTTGAACGTTCAATGGTCGGCGAAATCGACCGTATGTATAGCGAGCACAAGTTCAAGAACATGTCTGTTATCCTCAATGCCACGGTCGATGACGGTTCGCGCTACGGATACGGATATTCATACGGCTACGGCTATGGCAAAGGTTATGGCTATGGCTCTAAGGGCTACTATTACGGCAACAAAGATTAATGGGATTTAACCCTTTTACATTATTTTCCAAACAAAAGTCATCCATCGACTTCCGCGGGGCTACAGACTGGCACAGTCATATACTCCCGGGGGTCGATGACGGCGTTTCAGACCTCGGTACTTCTCTGAAGATACTTGCCCGATATGAGGAGCTTGGCTTCCGGCGCGTGTGGCTTACGCCGCATATCATGGAGGATATACCCAACCGTCCCGACGACTTAAAAAATCGTTACGAAGACCTTAAAACAGCCTATAACGGCTCGATTGAGCTGAGACTCGCTGCCGAGAACATGATGGACGAGTTGTTTGTCGAGCGTCTTGGCGCCCGCGAGCTTCTGCCTATCGGTGACAAAGGCGACAGCCTTCTTGTGGAGACATCTTATTTCACACCCCCCGCCAACCTCTTCGGTATCATTGATTCAATATTCTCGTCAGGTTATTTTCCCGTTCTGGCGCATGCCGAGCGTTACGTCTATATGGACCAGCGTCATTATGACAGACTGCACACCCGAGGCGTCAGAATGCAGCTCAATCTTTTAAGCCTGAGTGGTAATTATGGTAAAGCAGTGACTGAAAAGGCTCACCGGCTGCTTGAGCTGGGTTATTACGACCGCGTCGGCAGCGACATTCATCGCCCGGCCCAACTTGAAATCCTTTCATCCCTTTCTATAGAAAAGAAATACTGCGAAAAATTCAGCAGGCTCTTAAACTTTTTTGATTGAGGGGAGTCATAATAGTATAATCGCATAAACAACAGACTGTCTTGCAAGCTGCGGGGGACGACCTCGCGGGATGTAAGGGAGTTATTTTACTTTTTTCAATCAAAAAAACTGTTGTTTATGGAAAAACAGACATGCCGCCGGATTCTTTCGGCGAGTCCCGACGGACGCATCAGCCACCTTATCGCCGAAGAGCTTTATGCCATGCTTGACGAGTGTTTCGCCGAAGCCTCGCATCCCGGCAATATCGCTGTCGCTGCAAAGCGGCTTCTGACAATGGCTGCCGACTGCCGTCACAACGGCTACGATATGTCGGCACTGACCTGCTACCGCCGCGCAATCAATCTTCTCTCCGACGGTGTCGGAATGCCGGTGCACCGGCGGGTGAGACCTCTTCTTATAAGAGCTTGGAGGGAATATCACGAGCTTCTCGATATCGTCGGCCACAAGCATCGGCGATAAGCAGCGAGGGCTGCGGCGTCAATTCGCCGCAGCCCTCGCTGCATTATGCGGCTGATGTCAGATTATTCTCCGGCAGCCGGTGCGGCAGTCGATGTCTCGATGTTGGTATATGTCTTTTTGTCGACTTTGCCGTCGAGTATGTCGCGGTAGCGTCTTTCGTCGCTGATGATGCCGAGGGCGGCGCGGTATTCTGGCAGCAGGTCGTTGACGGGTCGTATGAACGACGCGTCTTCAAACAGGTCCATGCCTATGACGCCTTTGATGTTGGCCTTGAGATAAGGCTCCGAACGTTCATACTGGGCCGAGTCGAGGGCGACGCCGGCTTTCTCGCCGGCCTCGATTAGTTCATTGATTATCGCGGGCGAGACTGTGAATCCGGCCACGAAGGCGTCTTCGTCTTTATATTTCTTCAGCAGTTCGTCGCGGTAGGTGTCGACATAGTTGAGCGTGAAGGTGTTGATGACACCCTTGGCGACGAGGTCGCGGAAGTAGCGGGTGAAATAAGTTGTGCCGACCGGCACGAATTCGTCGGGCAGTATGCCGCCCCCGCCGTAGACTGTGCGCTTGCTGCGGATGGTTTCATATCTTAGCGAGTCGACGAGCTTGATGCTGTCGGCGTGGAAGAGCTCGCCGCTGTTGTAGCGGTTGAGCATGTCGAGCTGGTATTCTTCGCCCTGGCCTTTGTCATAATGTTTCTGAATCGAGCGTCCCGAGGGTGTGTAATAGCGGGCCGTCGTCAGTCGTATCATCGAGCCGTCGGGGAAGGGGAAGGGGCGCTGGACGAGACCTTTGCCGAATGTGCGGCGTCCGACAATCACGGCGCGGTCGTTGTCCTGAAGTGCGCCGGCGAGAATCTCTGAGGCCGATGCCGAATACTGGTTGACGAGGACCACGAGAGGCATGTCGCTCAGCGGGCCGCGGCGGTCGAGGTCGAAGTGCATCGGCTCTGAGTGAAGACCCTTGGTGTAGACGACTCGGTCGCCGGCGTCGAGGAAAAGCGACGCAAGCTCGACAGCTGCGCCGAGATAGCCGCCGGTGTTGTCCTGGAGGTCAATGATCAGTTTCTTCATGCCGCGCTTCATCAGCTTCTCGATGGCGCGGGCTGTCTCTTTGGCCGTGTCTTCGGCGAATCGGCTGATGCGTATGTAGCCCGTCTGCGGGTCGACCATATATGCTGCGTCGACGCTGTAGATGGGTATGTCGTCGCGGGTGACGACGAAGTCGATGAGTTCGGGCGAGTCGCCGCGCTTGACCTTGAGGTTGACTTTTGAGCCTTTTTCGCCGCGGAGTATCTTCATTACTCGCGTGTTGCCCATCTTGCGACCGGCGATGAGGCTGTCGCCGGCCATGATGATGCGGTCGCCCGGACGTATGCCGACGCGCTCCGACGGGCCGCCGGCGACGGTCTGGATGACATAGACCGTGTCGGTCGACATGTTGAAGCGGATGCCGATGCCGCTGAATTTGCCTTCGAGCGGTTCGGTCAGTTCGCGCGTCTCTTCGGCGTTGCTGTAAACAGAGTGGGGGTCGAGGGTCTTGAGCATGGCGATGATGGCTTCTTCGGCCACTTTGCCGCCGTCGACCTCGTCGACATAATAATTCTCGATGAGAGCCGCGGCCATGCGCAGCTTCTGGTCAGGCTGGAGTTCTATGGTTTTTGCGCCGGCGCCGAGAAATGGCAGGCACGCCAGGGCGGCGGCTAAAATTGTCTTGAAAGTCATTGTCTGTTGTGTTGTAGATTATATAACAAGTCAGGGGAGAAATGGGTTGACGTCGTGGCCGTAGCTTTGCAGCTCGCGCACAATCGACGACGATATGGCGGCGTGTTCGGGCAGGGTGAAGAGTATCACGGTCTCGATGCCGGTCAGACGGCGGTTTATGTCGGCCATGTCGCGCTCATACTCGAAGTCTTTGACGCTGCGCATGCCCCGCAGCAGGTAGCCGGCGCCGCACTCGCGGGCGAAGTCGACTGTCAGACAGCTGTAGGGTCTGACCTCGACGGCATCGATGCCTGCATAAATTTTTTTGATGGCGTCGACACGGGCGGCTACGTCGTCGTCGGTTTTGGCGCGGTTGTGCCCGCCGCCGATTATGATTCTGTCGAACAGGCCGAGACCGCGGCGCACGATAGAGTCATGTCCGACGGTAAAGGGATTGAACGACCCGGCGAAGAGCGCGACGCGTTGGCTGCCGGTGCTGTCAGCTGATCTGTGAGTCATCTTCTATAATGAGGTTGTCGATGATGAAGCGCTGGCGTTCCATGGTGTTTTTGCCCATGTAGAACTCAAGAAGCTCGGCAACGCCGTCTTCTTTTTTCAGCGTGACGCGGTCGAGGCGCATATCTTCGCCGATGAAGTCCTTGAATTCCTCGGGCGAGATTTCGCCGAGACCTTTGAATCGTGTGATCTCGGCATTTTCGCCCAGCTTGTTGATGGCTGTGACGCGCTCATCGTCGTTATAACAATAGTATGTTTCGTCGCCGGGCTTTTTGCTGCCGCGACGGGCTGTCTTCTTGTTCCTGACTCTGAACAGAGGGGTCTGCAGCACATAGACGTGGCCCTTCTTGATTAGGTCGGGGAAGAACTGGAGGAAGAAGGTTATCAGCAGCAGGCGTATGTGCATGCCGTCGACGTCGGCATCGGTGGCGATGATGACGTTGTTATATCGCAGTTCGTCGATGCCGCCCTCGATGTTGAGCGCGGCCTGGAGGCAGTTGAATTCGTCGTTCTCGTAGACCACTTTCTGTGTCAGACCGAAGGTGTTCAGCGGCTTGCCCCGCAGCGAGAAGACGGCCTGGGTGTCGACGTTTCGTATTTTGGTAATCGATCCGGCTGCCGAGTCGCCCTCGGTGATGAAGATCGACGATGCCCGTTTGAGATCTTCGTCGCCTTTGACGTCGTTGAGGTGTACGCGGCAGTCGAGAAGCTTCTTGTTGTGAAGATTGACCTTCTTTGACTTTTCGCGCGCGAGTTTGGCGATGCCGGCCATCGCTTTGCGCGAACGTTCGCTTTCCTGCACCTTTTGAGGATGACCTTGGCGACTTCGAGGTCGCGGTGGAGATAGTCGTCAAGCTCTTTTTTGACGAAGTCGCCGATAAATTTGGCGACTGTAGGTCCGTCGGGACCCATGTCGCGCGAGCCGAGGCGTGTCTTGGTCTGTGACTCGAAGACGGGTTCCTCGACCTTGAGGGCTACGGCGGCGACCATGCCGTTGCGTATGTCCGAGTATTCGAAGTTGCGTCCGAAGTAGTCTTTTATCGTGCGCGAAACCGCCTCTTTGAAAGCGCTCAGGTGGGTGCCGCCCTGGGTCGTGTGCTGGCCGTTGACAAACGAGTAGTATTCCTCGCCGTACTGGTTGACGTGGGTGAGGGCAATCTCGATGTCGTCGCCTTTGAGATGTATGACGGGGTAGAGGGGCTCTGAGGTGAGGTTGGCCTGCAGCAGGTCGAGAAGACCGTTGCGCGAGATCATGCGGCGCCCGTTGAAGACAATCGCGAGACCTGTGTTTAGGAATGTGTAGTTTTTTATCAGCGGTGTGATGAATTCGTCGAGGAAACGGTAGTCGCGGAATATCGAGCGGTCGGGTGTGAACGATATCTGCGTGCCGTTCGGCTCGTCGGTCGGCTCGAGCTCAAACTCCTCGACGAGCTCGCCGCATTCAAAGCGCGCGCGCTTCATCATGCCGTCGCGGTAGCTCGTGGCGGTGAATTCGGTCGACAGGGCGTTTACTGCCTTTAGGCCGACGCCGTTGAGGCCGACTGATTTTTTGAATGCCTTCGAGTCATATTTGCCGCCGGTGTTCATCTTCGACACGACGTCGATGAGCTTGCCCAGAGGGATGCCGCGGCCGAAGTCTCTGACGGTGGCGCTTTCGGCCGATACGCTGACGTTTATTGTTTTGCCGAAGCCCATCATGTATTCGTCGATAGAGTTGTCGAGCACCTCTTTGAGCAGCACGTAGATGCCGTCGTCAGAGTTGGTGCCGTCGCCGAGCTTGCCGATATACATGCCAGGACGGCGCCGTATGTGTTCCTTCCAGTCGAGGGTCTGGATGTCGTCTTCGGTGTATTCGACCTCGACGGCAGGGATGTCGTTGCCGTCGAAGAGGTTTATATCGTCTTCTGTCATTAGTTGTTCGTTGATTCTTCCTACAAATTTACGCTTAAATTTTTAAACGTTGACTTTTTTCTAAAAAAATATTACCTTTGTAAGTTATTTTAAGAATATCAAATTTAACAACAGATATGTTCAGAACGAATACATGCGGAGAACTCCGTCTCAGCGATGCCGGTAAAGAGGTAACGCTTGCCGGATGGGTGCAGCGCAGCCGCAAAATGGGCGGTATGACATTTGTCGATATGCGCGACCGTTACGGTATCACACAGATAGTTTTCAACGACGAGCTTGACAAGGCTCTCAACGACGCAGCCGGCCATCTCGGACGCGAATACGTCATTCAGGTCAAAGGCACTGTCGCCGAGCGCACAAGCAAGAACCCCAACATGCCCACAGGCGACATCGAGATTCTTGCAAAAGAGCTCAACATCCTTAATCCCAGCGAGGTGCCCCCGTTTACCATCGAGAACGACACCGACGGCGGTGATGATCTCAGAATGAAATACCGCTATCTCGACCTGCGCCGCGAAGCCGTGCGCCGTAACCTCGAGCTGCGTCACAAGATGACGATGGAGGTGCGCCGCTATCTCGACAGCAAGGGCTTCCTCGAGATCGAGACCCCGATGCTCGTCGGTTCGACGCCCGAAGGCGCCCGCGACTTCGTCGTGCCCTCGCGCATGAACCGCGGACAGTTCTACGCTCTGCCCCAGTCGCCCCAGACGCTCAAGCAGCTTCTGATGGTTTCGGGTATGGATCGCTACTTCCAGATTGTCAAGTGCTTCCGCGACGAAGACCTCCG
>USIN01000026.1 GCA_900554715.1 uncultured Bacteroidales bacterium | reverse complement strand
GCGGGTCGACGACGAGGAGTCGCCGCTCGAGGCCGCGGATGCGCATCTTCTCGAGCGGACCGATGACGGCTGCCTCGGCGCGCGTGAGATTGCGGCCGAGGTAGCGGCGAAAGTGGTATGTATAAATGGCGCTTTTCATCGGTGTTGCAAAGATAAGGCGCGTTTTGACGGGTTTTGTGACTAAAAGCGTAGCCGGATGCAATTTTAGAATGGTTAAATCACGACAGAACAAAAGAACATAAGGGCATAAGAACAGAAGGTTTTTGAGACAGAAAGACATAAAAGCAAAAATCGCCTGCAAGGCGATATGGACCAAGGGTTTCAGCCCTTGGAACCAGTGAGTTGGCTACTACGGCTGAAGCCGTAGTTCCATACGACGGCAAGCCGCCGATACAAGGACAAATCTGATAGCTCGGTCCCGATACGTAGCCGCGGAGGAGAGTGATATCGCACCATAATAGCAAAAGCATCAGGCGTTTACGCGGCTGTGCCGTGGCGCAGCCCTACTTTACCCAGGCTTGGTCGCTTCTGCGAAGCTCCCGCGCCCGGGGTTATGTCACAATCTCGCCTCTGTGAGGCTTCGAGGAGGCCTCGCTGAAGCTCGGAGCTGGGACAAAAATTTTTGCGATTTAGGGAGGATAAGGTCTATAAAGTCATTAAGGTCGATAAGGTCAGGCTTGCGTTGGCGGGAAGTTCAACTCCGCCGGAGTTGAAGATTTTGAGAGCCGCTGCTGCCACGGGCGCAGGCGCCCGCGGTTAACAAGATTGCAGGCCTCCGGCCTGTGTTAGAGGTCTATTGACTGGATGTTAGGGATGAAGCCCTCGCTCCATACGGCCTTTAGGAGGAGAGCGAGCCCGCTCATTAATCTTGGTCTGATGAAGGTGACAGTCCTTGAACCTCGCTGAAGTTCGGAGGTGAAACAAAAATTTTAGCGATTGAGGGATGGATAAGGTTATTAAAGTCATTAAGGCCATTAAAGAAGGTCGGCAAGGTCGACGGCTATTGGGCGGCGGCAATTCACAAAAATTGTCAAAACTTTTAAAAAAGCGGAAATGCGGCTGACATTCTGCTCGAAAAAACATTAAATTTGTAATCACTCCAGATAAAACGACGATAATCACCGACCATGCCTGAAGCAACTCACTCGACATCACTGATATTGTTACTCTGCGCGACGATAATGTTTTTCGGCGGCATATTGCTGACGTTCATTCCGCGTTTCCCGGCAGTAATACCGACTTACTGCGGTCTGTGGCTTCTGCGACTGAGCGGCTTCGCGGCCATCAGCGGCCCAACAATGCTGTGGTGGGGCGTCGCGTCGGCCATCGTCACAGGACTGATTTATCTGCTGCCTCGCGAGATTTCAGGCTCTCGCCGCGGACTGCCCTATATCGCCACCGGCACCCTCGCGGGAGCGGCAGTCGGCGCAATCGCGGCCACAATAACATCGATAATCGCCGGCGCCGTCGTCGGCGCCCTGCTCGGCACACTGGCATACAGCCGCACCCCCGACGGACGCGAACTCGCCGTCACAGGCAACCGTTTTGTCAACTATGCGCTTGCAAAAGCGATGCCCGCCGTCATCAACTTCACGATGACAGCTATCGGAGCCTTGTATATCGCCTTAATACTCTAATCTACAATCAACAGCATGTTAAAGAAAACCATAACCCTCATAATAGCGGCGGCCGCCTCACTTGGCATAGGTCTCGGAGCGACAAACCCGCGCGAGGCTCTCGGCAAACCCGACCTCAAGGCAATCAAAGAAGCTGTCACAGACGAGAACTCGCCACGCTATTATCAACGCCTGCTCAACCAGTTCATGTCTAACGACACGGTCATGAGCGACGCCGACTATCAGTATTTCTACTACGGCACACTGTTTCAGGAAGACTATGACCCCTACCGTCCGGCTCCGCGGCCCGACATGCTCGAGAAACTCGCGCCGATATACGCCAAAAGCAAACGCACACGCTCGGAGCGACAGATGATGCTCGACTACGCTATGGCCGTGCTTCAGGACAATCCCGTCAACCTGCGCCAGCTCGTCAACCGCGTCTATGTCTATGAACAGAACGGCAAATATGACCTCGCCAAGATATGGCAGCACAAGCTCAACCATCTGCTGCTTGTCATCGCGGCTTCAGGCGACGGCACAACGGCCGAGACGGCGTGGACGGTCGTCTATCCCGGTCATGAATATGATTTTTTGAATCTGCTCGGGCTGACAGCCTCGGCACAGCGTTTCGAGCCGCCGTGCTACGACTACATCGAAGTCAAACATGTCAAAGACACAGATCCCGCCGGCTGCTATTTCAACATCAGCGACATGCTCGAGCAATATTTTATGAAACACCCTTCGGAACTCGAAGCCCAGGAATAATCTGATGCACAATGCATAATGCACAATCAGGTTCAGGGTGGCATCTGCGGGAAGAAATCAGAATTCCCTGAATGTCAGCGGCAGAGTCGAGGCGACTGATGGCAGCACATATATTTCACCGGCGCCGACGAGAATGACCTCGACATCGTGTCCGGCCAGTTTCTCATATTCGGTCAGGGCCTGACGGCATGCGCCGCAGGGGGCTACCGGCACGGCTATCTCATGACCCGTCGTGTCAATGGCCGCGATGGCGATGGTCTCGAAACGCGCATCGGGGAATCGCGAGTGGGCATAGTATGCCGCCGTGCGCTCGGCACAAAGGCCTGACGGGAAGGCCGCATTCTCCTGATTCGAGCCTGTGACAATCTCGCCGTTGTCGAGGCGAATGGCCGCACCGACGCTGAAACGGCTGTAGGGAGCATAGGCACGCGATGAGGCTTCGCGGGCCATATCGACAAGAGTACGGCGCCCGGGCGTCAGTTCATCATATTTATATGCCACCACCGGCACGACAATATCAAATTTTTTCATATTCGTATAATCATATAATTTTATAACGCAAAAATACACGATATAAGCCAAACGCCAAAAAAGTTTTTCGCATTAAAATTTTTATATCTCCCGAATATCCACTATTTTTGCAAATCGTTATGGGGCGGCGCTGTGTGCCGCCGATTATAAAAACCGATAAAACAAAAAAACAAACATATCAATGGAAACAAAAAACCAACCGACACAACCCGTTACTCCTGAAGAAACCGACCTCATCGCCAAAGCCGGCAAATATAAAAAACACATCATCGGTTTCTTTGTCGCCGTCGCCGTGGTGCTCGTCGCCATTCTCGTGTGGTATATGGTTGCAAACAACCGTACAGCCAAAGCCGATGAAGCTATCGCACTGGCCGACATCGAGGCCAACGACTCGACAGCTCTCGAACTCTACAAAAACGCCGCTACATTCGGCGCCAAGAGCGGCAACCGCGCCAAAGTAGAGGCAGCTATCCGTCTCTATGCAAAAGGCGAATATGAAGAAGCACTCAAATATCTCGACGATGCCTCTATCGACGACAAAATCGTAGCCGCCGGTGTCTGCACCCTCGAAGGCGACTGCTATGTCAACCTCGAGAAGAACGCCGAAGCTCTCAAATGCTACGAGAAAGCTATCTCTAAAGCCGACAAGAATCCTCAGATTGTACCCCTGGTGCTCATCAAGATGGCAAATGTCTACCGCGCCGAGAAAGACTTCAAAGCCGAAGCGAATGCCTACAACACCATCATCAACGACTATCCCCGCTTCACCAATACGTCAAACCTCGACGTCAAGAAATACTACGAGCGCGCTTTAGCAGCCGCAGGCGAGTAATCAATAGCGGACAGACCATAACCTTTTAAATGACGGGGGCGGCACTCAAAAGCAGCCTCCGTCATTATTATAATCATAAATATTTTATCAAGAGCGCAGAGCCATGCAAGAAAAAAGCCCTAATCTCACCGAACTCGAGACACGGCCGGTCGGACGCCTGCTGTGGGAATACAGCGTCCCCGCAGTCGTCGGCATGCTCGTGATGGCCCTCTACAACGTCGTCGACCGCATCTTCATCGGCCACGGCGTGGGTCCTGTCGCCATCTCGGGCCTGGCCATCACCTTCCCGGTGATGAACCTGACGACGGCTCTTGGCGTGCTCATCGGCGTCGGCGCCGCCTCGCGCATCTCGATACTGCTCGGCGCCAAAGACCCCGAGGGCGCGCGCCTGGTCTTAGGCAACGCCCTGACGCTGATTGTCGCCAACGCTACGATCTATATCGCCGTTTTCGGCATCTTCATCGACCCGATACTGAGGGCTTTCGGGGCCAGCGACGCCACGCTGCCCTATGCCCGTGACTTCATCATCTACCAGCTGCCGGGCCTGCTGCTGACCAATATCGCCTTCAGCTTCAACAACGCCATGCGCGCCTCGGGCTATCCGCGCCGCGCGATGTTCACGATGATAATCGGCGCCGCTGTCAATGTCGCGCTCGACCCGATTTTCATCTTTGTCTTCGACATGGGCATCAAAGGCGCCGCCATCGCCACAGACATAGCCATGGCCTGCTCGGCCGTCTTCGTCATGGCCCATTTCGTGCGCCGCGACGTCACACTGTCGTTCTGCCGCGGCATCTACGGGCTGCGTTGGTCTGTCGTCGCGAGCATCATCTCCATCGGCGCAGCGCCGGCCCTGATAAACGCCGCCGCCTGCTTCATCAATGTCATCATCAACACGACGCTCTACCGATACGGAGGCGACATCGCCATCGGCGCCGCGGGCATATTCACGACATACACGTCTCTGATTGTCACCGTCATACTGGGCATCTGCCAGGGCATGCAGCCTGTCATCGGCTATAACTACGGTGCCCGGCACATCCACCGTCTGAAGCGGGCGTTCAACCTCTCGGCCGGTGTGTCGACGCTGATATGCACCGCCGGCATGGCCCTGGCAATGATCGCGCCCGACTCCATCGCCTCGCTGTTTACCGACGACGACGGCCTCATCGACGTGACAGCCAAGGCTCTGCGCACGGCGATGACGGCGTTTCTGCTTGTCGGCTATCAGATCATCGCAACGGCCTTTTTCCAAAGCATAGGCAACGCGTGGAAGTCAATCATTCTCAGCCTGTCGCGACAGGTCATCTTCCTGATACCGCTGCTGCTGACAATGCCCGGGCACTTCGGCCTCACGGGTGTCTGGATGTCATTCCCGATGAGCGACGTCTGTGCTTTCAGCGTCTCGGCCGGCATGATAATCTATGAGCTGAAGAGGCTAAAGGGATAATCAGGCCAATTAATGCGGTTGTGTTTATGCGAGTTATTTGCGTCGGTTAAATCGATGTCTTACAGACATCTTAGCCTCCATACTGCTTACCGGGCACATCTCAGCCTTCGGCCTCGATGTACCCGGCTATGCAAAAGTCGACGTCCTACCGGACGTCACAGACAGCATGCAGGGGGAACAGACTGCAACCAAACCCTGATACACAGCACCCAGGCGCTTAACCCTCCGTATTTATAAGCCCGATAAGCTTGATTAGAAAAGCGGCAGCGCCGGAGAGGACGCTGCCGCTGATCTTTATTCAGTGAAAAATCTTATTTCACGACAAACTTGGCCGAGGCTCCGCTGAGACGGGCGATATAGAAGCCGGCTGCAAGATTATGCGCGACCGGCTGGCCGTCAACGACATCACGGGCAAAGACACAAGCTCCGGCCCTGTCAAAGACCTCGAGACGGCCAGTGGCACCGGAGACACACAGCGTCGAAGACGTAGCGGCGACGTCGAGCGCGGCGCCCTCAGTGACGACGATGTCACCGACACCTTCGGTCTCGCCGTAAACAAATTCAAAACGCGGAATCTTTATCGAGAACGCATCGCCTTTTTTCGAGACACCCATACCGAGTCGCATCGTGCTGAAGACTATCGGATAGCAGGCATTGTTGTCAGTATCGACAATTTCGTCGAGACTGCCTGTCAGCGATGTTGTCGCGTTGTTTTCGAGCTGCGTCTGCGTCAGATACCATGTGCCGTGACCGCCGCGGGCATCGGTATACTCAAGAGATATATATGACACAGTGGCATCGCCCGGATTTATATCGAGCGCGAGCGCCTTGGGCAGGCCGTAGGTTGTAAGCACCTTACGGTTTGCCAGCGAGATATATGCGCCGCGGGCCGAACCGTTGCCGGTATAGTCGAGCGACAGACCGGCGCCGTCAGCCGAGATGGCCAGACCTGTGCCGCCTGTCTGTTTCAGTGTCCAGTCTGAGGCGTTGAAGTCGCGGGCGACAGAAAGAGTACTGCCGTCGGGTATCTCGCATCTGATTGTGACCGTACCTTCGAAATTCTTGCCTTTGCCTGTGATTGTCGTGACGCCTTCGGCGATACCGCGGACATAGCCGCCGATGACCGAACATACAGACGGGTCGGCGACAGTCCACTCAACCGAAGCCGGATCGACGTCATAGCTGTAGCGGCCGAGAGGCGCAGACATTCTTATGGGATATTCGCCGCGGTCGTCAACGACATAGACCTCGTCGGCGAGCACCGGCGCGGCATTGACGGTGAAGACTTCCTGTCGGGCCGTGATGCCCTCGTAGGCGGCGTAGATATAGCCGTGAGCCTCTGTGGCGGCGGCCACAAACTCACCGCGGCCGTTGATGTGGCCGACCTCGGGGTCGCAACTGAGGGTGACGCCCTCGAGACCGCGGGTCTTCAGCAGACCATACTGATTGTAGCCGAATATGGCGGGGGGAAACTTGGCCGTGACAGGCACACGGTAGGCACGCGGCTCGAATCCGAGACTTGCGATGTTGTCGTCGACGGGCGCTGTCGAGTAATAGAGTACGCCGTTGCCTGTGGCACGCTCGACGCCGTCGCTGGGATGGTTCTGCTGGGCGCCGTAGACAACCATGCATGACGAACCGCCGCCGTCGAGGTTCATGCCGTCGGTCGCGCCGAGCCACTGGAGCACACGGCCTTCGTCGTCAAGGTCGATGCCTGCCGAACCGGCGTAGCGGCCGTCGATGACGACCGAATAGATTTTTTTCTTGTCCTGCGACATGCCCATGAATGTGCGTGGATGAAGCGAGGGGTCGCCGATGTTGGTTATCTCGCCGTTGCGCAGAATGATATGGTTGCTGCCGCCGATGGCCTCGCGGATGACATTGACGTCGGGATAAGAGGGCAGCGTCACGCCGAGATTGATTGTCAGCTCGTCGCCGGGAGCAAGCGTGCGCAGGAAGGCCTCTGACTCGCCTACGCCATAAAGCACGGCCGCATCGGCAGGAATCACGGGCTGACCGGGATTGTCACCGACACTCTCGACCACATACGACAACGGTGTGTTTGTGGGCCATACGGCCGAACCCGCCTTGGCACGGATGACGGCGACAGCGCCGCCGGCCGAACTTGCGTGGAGTTTCTCACCGAAGGCGTTGGTGAATAGCGACATCTGGTTGGCCTGAGTGGCGGGCTCCCATTCGAGGCGGAGCTGGTTGACGGTGTGGATGCGCGTCGAGGCTGTCGCCGAGGCCACTGTGCCGCTGAAGTTGACATAGTCGCAGTAGGCGCTCTTCGTGCCGTCGATGACCATCAGCGTCGTGCCCGTGGGGTTGAAGATACACTCGCCGGCGCCGATAAGGCCCATGCGCGAGATGCCGGCCTCGCCGTTGGCGGTGGTATAGAAGTCGCCGTTATGGGCGGCCACCATGTCATGACCCGGACTGTCGTTGCGGCGGTACATCGATGTCGGACGCTCGGTCGCGACAGCCGCCTGGCCGCCGTTGCAGACCTCGGGGGTGATATAGGGGTTGTTGAGGTCGATCTCGAGCACGAACATATCGATGGGACGCCCCGGCACCCGATAGTAGGCGTAGGTCGTGCCGGGACCTACCTGATGCTTGTAGACGAGCGTGTCAACCTCATAATCTTGTCCGTTGATAAACAAATTTTTAGCATCTGTCGCCGGCGCGAATGCGATGACCGGCAGTAGAGCGAGTAGAAGTTTTTTCATTCAAGTTTATATTTAAGGGTTAATTTACCTCAAAATTAAACCAAAAAACTTAAATGTGCAAAATTCTGAAATACTAAAATAGAAATCAGCGGCGGCCGCGGTCGCCCGAAGGCTGCCCCATGTTGCCGGGACGCTGTGAACCGTCAGGCCCGGTCATGACAGGCGGCCGGTTGACCTGACCGGGGTTACCCGATACCGGCGGACGGTGGTCGGGCACAGAAACCTGCGGCGGACGGGGTCGCGGCGGCGGTCCCGGAGGGCCGAAAAAGCCGTTGTTGTAATAGGGATAAGAATTCCAGTACCAGTTGTAATCGCTGTAATCGGGATAAAAATCGCCGTAGCCGAAATCTGTCGACAGCATCATGTCGGCGCAAGAACTCATGGCCATGACCGAAGCCAATGCCAGGCCGCATTTCAATATCACTCGTTTCATAGCCATACCGTATTCTTTATATATTTATATATTCAACAATTTCTGAGGCGTTAAGTTTCATCTGCAGCCGACACGTTTTCGTCGATAAAATCGGGCTGTTTGTCGATAAAGACGCCCCACCGGGCGACAGTGGTCTTGCGGCGATTAAACCATTTTTGTAATTTCGCATCATAATTAGGCGTATAACCTAATCAACCGACTTCACATGTACGTCAAAAAGCCAAACCGATTCATTACAAGACCATCTGCAATCATCACACTGCTGCTGACGGTATGCTGCTGCCACATAGCGTCGGCCTACAGCATCAGCGGCTCTGTCACTGACGGTGACGGCGAAGCCATGATAAGCGCCTCGCTAAAACTGCTGTCTGCGAAAGACAGCACCGTCGTCAAGACAACCGTAAGCTCGGGTACCGGACGCTACAGCATCGACGGCGTCGCAAAAGGACGGTATATCCTCGAAGCGTCGTATGTCGGATACAACGCCGAGCACCGCAACGTGAGCGTCACTGACAAAAACGTCACCCTCAAGCCTATCATTCTCACCGAAAGCTCGGTCATGCTGGCCGAAGCAACTGTCGTCGGCATCAAGACCCCGATCAAGGTCATGGAAGACACCGTCGAGTTCAACGCCGACACCTACAAGACCCAGCCCAACGCCGTGGTCGAAGACCTGCTAAAACGCTTGCCCGGCGTCGAGGTCGACTCAGAGGGCAAAATCACGGCTAACGGCAAGGAAGTGACCAAGATACTCGTCGACGGCAAGGAATTTTTCAGCGACGACCCCAAAGTGGCTTCGAAAAACCTGCCCGTCAACATGATCGACAAACTCCAGGTTGTCGACCGCAAGAGCGATCTGGCACGCATGACCGGCGTCGACGACGGCGAAGACGAGACCGTCATCAACCTCACGGTCAAAAAAGGCATGAAAAACGGCTGGTTCGGCAACGTCGAGGCCGGATACGGCACAGACGAACGCTACAAGGGCTCGTTCAACATCAACCGCTTCTGGAACGACAACCAGATAACCTTCATCGGCGGCCTCAACAACGTCAACGATCTCAACTTCACCGACGGCACCTCGGGTCGCTTCCGTCGCTTCGGGGGCACCAACGGCATCACGACGTCACGCGCGTTCGGCGTGAACTTCAATGTCGGCAAAGAAGAGATATTCCGCGTCGGCGGCGACGTGATGTACTCGGAGAGCGACCGCGACACGCGCCAGAGCTCCGACCGCAAGAACATCTTCGAAGATTCGACCTCATACGTCAATTCGTCGAAATACGCCCGCGACAAGGGCCGCAACCTGCGCGCCGACTTCCGCATACAGTGGAATCCCGACTCGTTCAACACCCTCGAGATCAGGCCCAACTTCTCGTGGAACCGCAACAACTCAAACTCGCTCGACTCATCGCTCACACGCGCCGGCGACGCCGCCATGAGCGAAATCGTGCGCAGCATCAACCGCGACAACTCGCGTGGCACGTCGATTGAATTCGGCACGAGAATCATCTATAACCACAAATTCCGCTCGCATCCCGGGCGTTCGTTCTCGATTTTCGCCAACTACCGCCACAGCAACGTGCGCGAGCGCTCGAACTCATACTCGTGGAACCGCTTCGCCCTCTTCAACGACTCGATCGACCTCACCGACCAGTTCGGCGACAACCACACCTGGAGCGACAACGTCAGCGCCCGCGTGTCGTGGACCGAGCCTCTCGGCGATGTCAAGAAAGGCAACTTCCTGACCGTGGCCTACCGTATCCAGTACCGCTGGAACAACGCCGACCGCCTCACCTACGACCACCCCGTCGACTTCCCCGACGGCTGGGAGGGCGCGCCCGTCATATCGGACGACCTTGTCTATAACGCCGACCTGTCAAACCGCTTCCGCAACGACTATTTCAATCAGGACATACGCGTCGGCTACCGCCATGTCACCGCCAGCCACAACGTCGACGTCGGCCTGTCGCTCGTGCCCCAGATGTCACGCTCGATAAACCTCGAGGATGACCGCCGCTCGATACCCTCGCGCTGGGTATGGAACTACGCCCCCTATCTGCGCTACCGCTGGAAGGTCACCAAGACACGCTCGCTCAATCTCGACTATATGGGCCGTTCGTCGCAGCCGTCGATGACCCAGCTGCAGCCTGTCGCCGACATGAGCGACCCCCTGCGCATCGTCATCGGTAATCCGAACCTCGACCCGACCTTCACCCATCACCTGCGCCTGCGCTTCCAGGACTTCCAGCCCGAGGCCCAGCGCGCCATCATGGCGATGCTCGACGCCCAGGTGGCACAGAACTCTATCGTCTCGCGCATGACCTACAACAGCGAGACCGGCGGACAGACGACGACCTACGAAAACGTCAACGGCGCATGGAACGTCAGGGCGATGAACATGATTTCGTTCCCCTTCCGCAACCGTTCGTTCACGTTCAACAACCACGTGATGCTCTTCTACACACGCTCGATCGGTTTCAACAACAACCGGCGCAACAGCTCGGGCTCGCTGATGGCGGGCGAATCGTTCGGCGTCGCATGGCGTCCCGACAATATCGAAATCGAGCTTCGTCCGTTCTACAACCTTCAGAACGTCACCAACAGTCTCCAGAGCAGCGCCAACCGCACCGTCCACACCTACGGCGGAGCACTGCGCGCCACCTACTACACCCCCTTCGGCCTCGTCCTCAACTCAGACCTGAGCTACTCGGGCACAAGCGGCTACTCGCAGGGCTATGACACCGACCAGTGGATGTGGAACGCATCGATATCATACCAGTTCCTGCGCGACCGCCAGGCCACCGTCTCGCTGCAGGGCTACGACCTGCTGCAACAGCGCTCAAACGTGCGCCGCAACGTCACCCCCAACTATATCGACGACACACGCTACAACTCGCTCACACGCTACTTCATGGTTACATTCTCATATAAATTCAACACATTTGGTAAAGGCGGACAACCCCGCGACCGTAACGCCCGCCGTTTCGGTCCCGGCGGTCCCGGCGGCCCCCCGCCGAGACACTGACGCCATCAGTGACATCCGCCAGTTAGATAGAGGAAGATGACGCCGGACGCTTGTGAAAGTGGCCGGCGTTGTTTTTCCGGCCTCTCTTTGACAATCAAAATTAAATGAGTAAATTTGCAGACTTGAAAAAGAAAAAATAAATAAAAAACTCAGATATATGGACTTCATAGAAGAACTCACCTGGCGCGGCATGATACACTCAGTCATGCCCGGCACAGACGAACAGCTCAAAAAAGAGATGACCGTGGCCTACCTCGGCATCGACCCGACTGCCGACAGCCTCCACATCGGCCACCTTGTAGGCGTGATGATGCTCAAGCACTTCCAGCGCGCGGGTCACAAACCCATCGCCCTCGTCGGCGGCGCGACCGGCATGATCGGCGACCCTTCGATGAAAAGCCAGGAGCGCAAGCTCCTCGACGAAGAGACCCTGCGCCACAATCAGGAAGCCATCAAACGCCAGCTCGCCAAATTCCTCGACTTCGACAGTGACGCGCCCAACGCCGCCGAGATGGTCAACAACTACGACTGGATGAAAAACTTCTCGTTTCTCGACTTCATCCGCGACGTGGGCAAACACATCACCGTCAACTACATGATGGCCAAAGACTCGGTCAAGAAACGTCTCTCGGGCGAGTCGCAGCAGGGCATGTCGTTCACCGAGTTCTCATACCAGCTCGTCCAGGGCTATGACTTCCTGACGCTCTACCGCGACAAGAACTGCCGCCTGCAGCTCGGCGGCTCTGACCAGTGGGGCAACATCACCACCGGCACCGAACTTATACGCCGCACCCTCGGCGGCGAGGCCTACGCCCTCACCTGTCCGCTTATCACCAAGGCCGACGGCGGCAAATTCGGCAAGACCGAGAGCGGCAACGTATGGCTCGACCCGCGCTATACCTCACCCTATAAGTTCTATCAGTTCTGGCTCAACGTCTCAGACGCCGACGCCGAGAAATATATCAAGATCTTCACCGAGCTGAGCCGCGAGGAAATCGCCGACCTCGTCGCCCAACAGACCACCGACCCCGGTCAGCGCCCGCTGCAGAAACGCCTGGCCAAAGAGATCACCACGATGGTCCACTCGGCCGCCGACTATGAGGCCGCTGTCGAGGCATCGCAGATACTCTTCAGCAACAAGGCCGCCGAGACCCTCCACAAGATTGACGAAGACACACTGCTCGCCGTCTTCGAGGGCGTGCCTACTTTCGAGGTCTCGCGCGACGACATCGCCGCCGGCATCAAACTCGCCGACCTTCTCGTCGACAAGGCTCCCGTCTTCCCCTCGAAGAGCGAGCTGCGCAAACTCGCCCAGCAGGGCGCATTCGCCATCAACAAGGAGAAAGTCACCGACGCCTACGCTCCGGCATCGACCGACATGCTGCTCAACGACAAATATATCATCGTCCAGAAAGGCAAGAAAAACTACTTCCTGTTAATCGCCCGATAACATGTCACGCACAGATTCAGAAGTCGGCCGTCTCACCCTCTTAGGCAACACCGGGGTGAAATATCCGACAGAATACGACCCCGGCATCCTCGAGACCTTCGACAACAAGCATCCCGACAACGAGTATCTCGTGACTTTCACCTGTCCCGAGTTCACATCGCTGTGTCCTAAGACAGGCCAGCCCGACTTCGCCAAAATCATCATCAACTACATCCCCCGGCAGAAAATGGTCGAGAGCAAGAGCCTCAAGCTCTACCTCTTCAGCTTCCGCAACCACGGTGATTTCCATGAAGACTGCGTCAACATCATCATGAAAGACCTCGTCAGACTCATGGACCCGCGCTATCTCGAAGTCATCGGCCTCTTCACGCCCCGCGGCGGCATATCGATCTACCCGTTTGCCAACTACGCCGACGACGAACACCAGGAGATGGCGCGCCGGCGCATGCTCGCAGCTTTCCGCAACGACTTCTAACCCACATGACGACAATGAAACGCGACACACTTATGGTACTCTCGGGGGGCATGGACTCAGTGACCATGCTCCACGAATACAAAGACTCGATCGATCTGGCCGTCACCTTCAACTACGGGTCAAACCACAACGCCCGCGAGATTGAGATGGCGCGGCTCAACTGCCAGCAGCTCGGCATCGAGCTTGTTGAAATCGACCTGTCGTTTATCGGCGAGAACTTCCACAGCTCGCTGCTCGAAGGCGCCGACGCCATCCCCGACGGCGAATATGACTTCGACAACATGAAGTCGACGGTCGTGCCCTTCCGCAACGGCATCATGCTCTCTGCCGCCGCCGGTCTCGCCGAGAGCCGCGGCCTCACACGCATCCTCATCGCCAGCCACTCGGGCGACCATGCCTTATATCCCGACTGCCGCGACTCTTTCGTCAAAGCGATGGCCGAGGCCGTCGCCTTAGGCACCTACGACAACATACGCCTCGAAGCCCCCTACTCGCTCATCTCCAAGGCCGACATCGCCCGCCGCGGAGCCGCTATCGGCGTCGATTATGCCAACACCTACTCATGCTACAAGGGACGCGAACACCACTGCGGCCGCTGCGGCACATGCCGCGAGCGTCGCGAGGCC
>USIN01000025.1 GCA_900554715.1 uncultured Bacteroidales bacterium | reverse complement strand
TTAATTAATTTTGCATTAAAGATTACAAAATTATGTCATATTCGTTGCATATCCCTAAACCTGTGCATAGAATTATCCATATCACTGTTTTTACAACATTAATAACTATGAAATCAATGCAATACCTTAAATTTACACTCTTACTCTTTGCCTCAATCTCGTTATGGTCATGCTCTGGAGATGAACCAGAGGTAAAAAAAGACACTGAAATACCAAAAGATGATGTAGTAAAGGCATCTTTAATTCTTTTAGACTTTAACAGCATAAAACTTGAAAAGGGAAATGTACAACAAATTGGATATACGGTCTATCCCAAAAGTGCGACAGTGCCAGAACTTAACTGGACATCATTAAATACCAATATTGCGACTGTAAGCAAAAGTGGAAGAGTCAAGGCTATAAACGCAGGCAAGACTACAATTCGAGTAATGTCTACGGATGGTGAACTCGGCGCAGAATGTTCAATTGAAGTAACCATTAGTATTAAAGAGATAAAATTAAAAGACGAGCAAATAGGTTTAATGAAAAACAAAACATACTCGATTGAGTATGAATACTTTCCGAAAGATGCTACCGAAATAAGTCTCGATTTTTCATCATCTAATTCAAACGTAGCTTCTGTAGATAAAAATGGTAATGTTAGAGCTAATTCTATCGGGGAAGCAATAATTCGGGTTTCTAATGCTTTAAACCAAAATGTGTCAGATAGTTGTATTATCAAAGTTAATCCAACTCCTGAAATAATAAATGGATATGAATGTGTCGACTTAGATTTACCTAGTGGCACTCTTTGGGCGAAGATGAATTTAGGTGCTAAATCTATTTCTGATATGGGCACATATTATTATTGGGGCGAAACGGCAAATAATACCAGCGGTGAATCAATCTTTTTTACACCAGGTTCCACTTATACTGACGAAGATGGGTTTACGCATACAATTCCTGGATCCTATATAAATATAGGGGAAAATATCCAACACACTAAATATGATGCTGCTCATGTTAACATGGGGAACAATTGGATGCTGCCATCAACAGATGATTTCGATGAACTAATAAAAAATACAACGCGAGAAGAAGTCATTATAAATGATGTAAAGGGTATAAAATTCACAGGGAAGAATGGCAATTATATGTTTATCCCAGCTGTTGGTGCAGCTCGATCAGATGGCAGTATCGAATCTTATTCACAATTAATCTGCCTTACAAACGCGTACAACACCTCTTGGCAAAAGTATGCAGGTACCTGGTATTACACGTTACCCAGTGCATCAGGTACAATTGTTATGTGCATAGAACGGTCTTTTAGGCATCAGGTTAGAGGCATAATAAAAGTTTATGAATAAGTCAAAGCTGTTTTTATAAACAAGCAGATTAACAGCAATACCTCAACTTTTTAAATTGTTAAACTTATTTTGGCCTCACAGGCTTTTTAACACCAATACTGCTAATCGTTTATATCTCGGTCCAATGGAGCGAGATATAAACGATTAGCAGCTTACAGGCAGTCTAACAGACGTCGTACCGCTTCTAATTATTTATAGTCAGAATATTAAATCTTTACTTAATCGCATTGTTTTTTTCAATGAAGTCGCGCACCAATGTGGTCATGTCATAACCTCAGACATGGGAGGCCCGCAGAGCCGACCAAGCCAGAGGAAGGCAACCAACAAGAAGGTCTAAACCTCGGAGCGCTGTTGTAGTAGCAAGTCTGCGTTTTCAAACGCAATCAATCTATTGCCCCCAAACCGCGCAGGCCGGCGCTGCTGCGCCTCGGCCTACGCGGCCACCAGTAAAATCATCGCCTTGCAGGCGATATTTGCGGTCATAGTGCGACCCTGCCGGGGTCGAGGGAGGACTATTTTGCTCTTTCCACGGGCGCTCGCGCCCGCGGCTAACAAAATTTCAAGCCTCCGGCTTGATTATCAGATGGTTTTTGTCTTTTTGTTTATCGTCCGACGAGTCCGACAAGTCCGACGGGTCAGAAAAAGATTGTGCATTGTGCATTTCTTCACTCACCCTCGGGTACATAGACATACGCTCCTAAGTCGGGGGCGGCGCCGCGGTCGAGGCCGTAGGCGTCGGTGGCGGCTTCGGGAGCGACGAGGTCGGGGTTGCCGGCACCGATGGCGGGCGAACCGTCGCGCAGACGGTAGTCGAAGATGTAGTCGGTGCGCACGGTGTAGAATAGCGGGTCGGCGTCCCAGAGGCATGAGATGAAGTTGTCGTCGTCGGTGCCGGCGCTGCGTATCAGGCAGTTGCGGAAGACGACGCCGGTGCCGATGAGGTCGCCGGGGGCGATGTCGGCGCCGATGCCGTAGATGATTGAGTTGTCGAAGCGTGCGGCGGTGTAAGGCAGGTTGCTGAGGTCGTCGGTGTCGGGGCCGAGGTGGGCGAGGGTGATGGCCGCGCCGCCGATGGCCGTAAATAGGTAGTTGTTTGAGAATGTCGACTGGCAGAAACGGTGGGTGCCGCCGGTGAGCGAGACGAGTCCGTCGGCGGCTTCGGCGAATTCACAGCCGTAGGCCTCGATGTCGGCGTGTTCGGCCGTGAGGACGAGTCCGCCGGAGTTGCGCAGGCGGCAGTTGGTCATCTTGAGCGAAGGCAGGCTGTTGCACTGCGGCGAGCCGTAGATGACGACGCCCCACGACGAGTTCTTTATAGTCGTGAACGATAGTTCGCTATGGGTCGACGAGGGGCGCAGGACGATGCCTTCCCACTGGCGCGACATGAGGTCGAAGGGTATGTCGGCGGCGACGTTGCCGACGCGGTCGCCCGAGATGGTGACGGGAGCGTCGAGGGTGCCCCGGCTGACGAGACGTCCTTCGACGGCGAGATAGGCCTTGTCGTGGAATAGCAGGCGCGCGCCCGGGTCGAGGTTGAGGGTGACGCCGGGGGCGACGACGAGCGAGTCGATGATGCGGTAGGGCTTGCCGGCCGTGAGGGTCATGTCTTCGGTGATTTCAAGGGCTTTGAGACGCACGAGGTCCTGTCCCTCTGCGTCGATGGTGACGCTGCGGGTGACGCCGTTGGTGGTGAAGTCGATGTCGGCGCAGATGTCGAGGGGCGTGTCGCTGCCCGACTCGGGTAGAAGGGCGTCGACGAAAACAAAGATAGAGTCTTTGGCTCGTATCTCGACGTTGTTGAAGCGCGAGCCGCTGAAGCCGTCGACGTTGAGACGGAAGTAGGGGGCGTTGTCGCCCGAGAGCGATATGTCGGATATCGAGATGGACTTCGATGCGCGGTTATAGACGGTAAAACGGTGGGTGGCAGAACGGTCGTCGGTGTAGATGACGCCCATTCTGAGGGTATCGACAGAGAATGCCGGCTGGTCGGAGGGAGACGACGAGAAACTGTCTTCGATACACGAAGTCGTTGCCGCAGAGGCGGCAAGAGCGACGGTGAGGTATAAGAGGATATTTTTCATCGTAATAGTAACGCTGTGGCGTATATATTATTGTGATTTTTACTAATTTTGTGAAAACAAAACAACAAAGAACATGAAACGTCAGATACTGTCGGCTGTATCAGCCATGATATTGAGTATGACGGCCTTTGCCGCCAAAGTCGATACGATAAGCGTCGCGTCGCAGGGTTATCTCGAGACTCCGATGCGCGTCGCCGTCATCACCCCCGAGAGCGCGCGCCCCGACGCGGGCTACCGCACGGTCTACCTGCTCAACGGCTACGGGGGCGACCATCGCGCGTGGCTCAAGACGCAGCCCCGACTGCCCGAGCTTGCCGACCAGTACGGCATGGTCATCGTGATGCCCGACGGCCGCGACAGCTGGTACTGGGACTCGCCGGTAGACAAGGGGATGCAGATGGAGTCGTTCATAACCAAGGTGTTAGTGCCTTATATCAATGACAACTATGACGTCGACCGCCGCGCGTCGCACCGCGCCATCACGGGTCTGAGCATGGGCGGTCACGGAGCGCTGTGGCTGTCGATGCGCCATCCCGACATCTTTGGCAACGCCGGCAGCATGAGCGGCGGTGTCGACATACGCCCCTTCCCGAAGAGCTGGAAGATGGCCAAACGACTTGGTGACAAGGAATCGAATCCCGAACTGTGGGAGCGCATGACGGTGATAAATCTCGTCGACTCGCTCAAGCCCGGCACACTCAACATCACCTTTGACTGCGGTCGCGACGATTTCTTCGCCAAGGTCAACAACAATCTCCACGAACGCCTCGATGAGGCCGGCATCCCACACGACTATACCGTGCGTCCCGGGGCCCACACCCACAAATACTGGGGCAACTCGATACTCTATCATCTGCTGTTTTTCAACGAGGCCTTCAATGCCAAGCCTGCCGAAAAGAAATGAAGCTCAAGCATCTGAGTGTCACTAATTTCAAGGACATCGCCGAGGCGTCGCTCGATTTCTCTGACAATGTCAACTGTTTTCTCGGCGACAACGGCATGGGCAAGAGCAATCTGCTCGACGCGCTCTATTTCATGAGCTTCTGCCGCAGTTTCAGCGGCGCGCCCGACAGCCTGCTCATCACCGGGGGCGAGACTTTCGCCATCGTCAGGGGCGAATATGAGCGCCTCGGAGCCGACGAAGACATAGCGGCGTCGCTGTCGTCGACGGGACGCCGCAAGTCGTTCCGCCGCTCGGGCAAGGAATATCAGCGTCTGAGCGACCATATCGGGCTGCTGCCGCTCGTGATGGTGTCGCCGGCCGACAGCGAGCTGATAGCCGGGAGCGCCGAGACGCGCCGCCGGTTTATCGACATGGTCATCTCGCAGGCCGACCGCGTCTATCTCGACGCCCTGATACGCTATAACCGCACTCTGACACAGCGCAACGCGATGCTGCGCGACGGCGTCACCGACGTGAATCTCTATGCCGCTGTCGACATGCAGCTCGACGGCGCGGCCGACTATATCACGCGGCGCCGCAGCGAGTGGATAACGCGTCTGAGCGACATCTTCGGACGCTATTATGCGGCCATCTCGCCGGGCGACGAACGGCCGAAGCTGTCGTATGACAGTTCGCTCGCGGGCCGCAGCTTCATCGAGGCGGCCGAGCAGAACCGGCGCCGCGATGAAATCGTCAGACACACGGGAGCCGGTCCTCACCGCGACGATATAGCGATGACGCTCGACGGTATGCCGGCGCGCACGACGGCGTCGCAGGGTCAGGCGAAGACCTACACGATAGCGCTGAGGCTGGCTCAGTATGAGTTTCTCAAGCAGTCGATGGAGATGTCACCGATGCTGCTTCTCGACGATATCTTCGACAAACTCGACGCCAAACGTGTCGAACGCATCATGGCGATAGCGGCGTCGCCGACTTTCGGCCAGATTTTCATCACCGACACCAACCGCAAGCATCTCGACGAGATCATAGGCGTCACCGACGGCGACTACCGCCTGTGGAATGTCGAGCGCGGTACGTTCAGCCCGATAGAATCATGAAACGCAGCGAAGCCAAGAGTCTGGGAGAAATCATCACCGAGGCCTTCGAGGCTGCGGGTGCGACAGACAACTACAACCGCCAGCGTGTATGCTTTGTCTGGGCCGATGTCGTCGGACCGGTGGTAAACCGCTATACGACACGGCGCTATGTCGACGGCCGGACGATGCACGTCTATATCTCGTCGGCGGCGCTGAAGAATGAGCTTGTATATCTGACCGACCGTCTTGTCGGCAACCTAAACCGGGCGGTGGGTCAAAATGTTATAGATAAACTGATAATTCATTAAGGACAATGTCAAATTCAAGAATACCCGAGGCGGAGTATGAGTTCCGCCACCATCAGCCGGTGCAGATACGCTTCAACGACATCGATATGTTAGGTCATCTCAACAACTCTATCTATCTGCAGTTTATGGATCTGGCCAAGGCGGCCTATTTCGCTCAGTTTATGGAAGGGGGACGCTTTGACTGGGGTGAGGTGACGCTGGTCATCGCCAATATAAACTGCGATTTCTATAACCCGACGTATATCAGTGAAGATCTTGAGGTGCTGACGGCGATTGAGTCGATGTCGCATTCGTCGCTCCGCCTGGAACAGCGCGTCGTTAACGTTAAAACGGGCGAGGTCAAATGCCGCGCGACGACGACAATGGTCAACATCGACCCTGATACTGTCAGGTCGCGCCCGATCACTGATGAATGGCGCCGCCGCCTCAGCGACTATGAGGGGCGAGAGCTTTGATCAATGCACAATTCTTTTTAATGCACAATTCATAATTCACAATTCACAATTCTTCGCAAGCGAAGCGCTAAGGCGGTGACACAATGCACGATGCACAATCTTGAACAAAAGAACAAAAGGGCAGAAGTCCCTATGCCGTCAGGACGGCAACTCAACATTATACTACATCAATCTCCAAATAGCTGACATCCAAGCGCATAGAAAGCTGTAGTATGATAGAACAAAAGATTATTTTTGACAGAAAGACATAAAACATATTTTTGCGAGGGTGTAAAATAACTTCTCGGAATATTAAGTATCTTTGCATATGGAATTTATGCGAGAAAATGAAACACCTCTTGAACTACATCTGTCTGGAAGTGTTGAAAAAGTGGAAGACAAATACCCTGTTTCTGCTAATATCGAATCTCTTATATATGTAATAAGAGATGAACAAGTTATGCTCGATAGTGACCTTGCAATGCTGTATGGGGTTGAAACAAAGGTGCTTAATCAGGCGGTAAAGCGTAATATACAGCGGTTCCCGTCAGATTTTATGTTTCAGTTGACAAAGGATGAATGTTTAAGGTCACAAATTGTGACCTTAAACGAAGGCAAGGGTCGGCATTTGAAGTATATGCCTCATGCTTTTACTGAAAATGGGGTGGCAATGCTCAGTAGTGTGCTCCGTTCAGAAAGGGCCATTGAGGTGAATATCAGAATAATGCGTGCGCTTATGCGCAATATCCGGGTGTGGCATTGCATGAATGTAAGAGGGCTCATGACCGCTTTTTGATAATTGATGAAGAGGTGTATCATATCGGACATTCACTCAAAGATCTTGGCAAGAAGTTATTCGCTTTTTCAAAAATGGAGGTCATTACGGGCTCTGAATTGGTCGCAAGGCTTTAATAAATTAAGTAATAAGCTCGTAGAAGATAAGAAAATATATTATTGATCTTGAACAAAAGAACAAAAGGGCAGAAGAACGGAAGATTATTTTTGACAGAAAGACATAAAGGGCAAAAAAATATTTTTTACTTATGTTCTTGTGGTCTTTTGCCTTTATGTTTTTAGTTTTATGTAGTTGTTTATGAAGACTTTATATGTGACTGATATGGACGGGACGCTGCTTGACGGCGACAGCCGTGTGAGTGAACGGTCGGCAGAGATTATCTCGGAACTGACCCGGCAGGGTGCGCTGATAACGGTGGCGACGGCCCGTACGCCGGCGACGGTGGTGCCGCTGTTAGGTCAGACATTGACAACGCCCCCGGCAATAGTCATGACGGGCTCGGCGCTGTGGTCGCGGACGGAGAACCGTTTTATCAGTGTGGCTCACCTGACGGCCGAGGAACGCCGCGCCATCGACGAGACGATGGGTGCGAACGGTCTGAATCCGTTTGTCTATATCCAGGAGGGTGAGTCGCATATGCGGGTGTATCACCAGGCGCTGAAGCTGAGCCGCGTGGAGGAGCGTTTTGTCGATGAACGGCGCAATCTGCCGCTGAAGAATTTCGCTCTTATGACGCCGGCACCGACAGACCGTCCGGCGATGTTATATTATGCGATGGACGATATGGAGCGCATAACGCGGGCGGCTGAGCAGCTGCGGAGGGTGACTGACGCGACGGTGTCGTGCTATCCTGACATCTTCAATGAGGGTATCGGCAACCTGGAGGTGATGGCACGCGATGTGTCGAAGGCGTCGGCGGCATTGAGGCTGAAAGAGAGCTTGGGGGCTGACCGCTTAGTGGTGTTCGGGGATAATCTGAATGATCTGCCGATGTTCGACGTGGCTGATGTTGCTGTTGCTGTGGGAAATGCGATGCCTGAGGTGAAGGCGGCGGCCGACGAGGTCATAGGCCGCAACACGGAGGATGCGGTGGCGCTTTACTTAATGCACAACCTTTTTTAATGCACAATTCATAATGCACAATGCACAATCGGGTGGGGAGGACGTAAAGAACAGAAGACAAAAGGACAGAAGGTTATTTTTTTTGACATAAAGACAAGAAGGACATAAAATAATGATTCTTATGTCCTTATGTGCTTATGTTCTTGTGTTCTTAATGCGGCGTTGCGGGGGTTAGCCGGTGATGAGGGCGACGGCCTGGGCGGCGATGCCTTCTTCGCGGCCGGTGAAGCCGAGGCGTTCGGTGGTGGTGGCTTTGACGGAGACGCGGCTGATGTCGAGGCCGAGGTCGGCGGCGATGTTGGCGCGCATCTGCTCGATATAGGGTAACATCTTGGGCCGCTGGGCGATGATGGTGAGGTCGATGTTGGAGGGCCGATAGCCTGCCCCGGCAATGATTTCGACGACGCGGCGGAGGAGTGCGCGTGAGTCGGCTCCGCGCCAGCGCTCGTCGGTGTCGGGAAAGTGGTAGCCGATGTCGCGGAGGGCGGCGGCGCCGAGGAGTGCGTCGCTGAGGGCATGGAGGGCTACGTCGGCGTCGCTGTGGCCGAGAAGGCCCTGTGTGTGTGGGATGTCGACGCCGCAGATGATGCAGCGGCGGCCGTCGGCGAAACGGTGGACGTCAAAGCCTGTGCCTACTCGTATATCCATAGTGCGGTCTGTTATTTGCGTTTGCCGAAGATGTCTTTGAGACCGTCCATGTCGAAGGTGAGGGTGAAGCGGAGGGTCTGGTCGAGGGGCGAGGTCTGGGCTGTCGCGAGCATGTATGAGGCGTCGAGGCGGACGACGTTGAGCGAGAAGCCTGCGCCGAAGCCGAAGTACTGGCGGTTGCCCTTGAACTCGTTTTCATAGAAGTAACCCATGCGGGCGAAAAACTGGTTGTTGTAGCTGTATTCGGCGCCGATTGACCATGTTATCTCGCGGAGTTCTTCCTTGAAGCCGCCGGGGGCGTCGCTGAATGATTTGAAGATGCCGGTGAAGGGCGACATGTTTTCCCAGTTTTCGAGGGCGTCGATGTATTTCTGCTGGCCTTCGGTGGTGTCTGTGTCATAGTCGCTTTCGCGGGGGCGGGTGGGAACGAGCAGTTTATTGGCGTCGAGGTTGATAGCGAGGTTGTGGTAGTCGGCGAGGGGGAAGGTGAACGAGGTGCCGAGACGGAGGTTGGTGGGGAGGAAGGCGGGGTCTTCGCCGTTGTTATATGACACTTTCGTACCGATGTTAGAGATGTTCCAGCCCCATGAGAACTGGCATTCGTTGCGGCCGATCATGGGATAGGTGGTGTAGTAGCCTGCGATGTCGGCCGAGAAGGCTGAGGCGCCGGTGCTCTGGTCGCCGGCGTATGAGTCTGAGAAGCCGAGGTCTGAGTAGATGTAACGGAAGACGACGCCCATTGAGAATTTCTCGGATAGTTTGCGCGAGTAGCCGATGTCGACCGACATCTCGTAGGGGTTTAGGCTCTGTCCGACAGAGCCTTCTGCTTCGTTGCCGGTGTTGACTTCGCCGAGCGAGAAGTAGCGGAGTGATGCGCTGAGGGCCTGGTTGTCGCCTGAGCCTATCTTCCAGTAACCGGCGAGGTTGGCGAGGAAGATGTCGTTGACGAGTTTGCGGAGCCATGGGGTGTAGCTGAGCGATACGGCTGCGTTGCTGTAGGCGAAGGCGTATTTCGAGGGGTTCCAGAACTGTGAGTTTGCGTCGGGATCTGTCGCGGCGCCGAGGTCGCCCATCGATGCTCCGCGGGCGTCGGGGGCGATGCCGAGCGAGGTGACGCCGGTGGTGATGGGGTTGAATTCGTTTTTGCCGTTGTCGGCCGCCGAGGCGGTGAGAGCTATGGCGAAGGCCACTACGGCGATAGCATATCTTGATATTTTCATCTGTCAGTGATTGGTTGAAATCTAATAATGTCTAACAGATATAACTGACAATCGGGGTGTTTATTGCGTTTGAGGGTAAAAAACAATGCACAATTTAATCAATGCACAATTCACAATGCACAATTTAATCAATGCACAATGCACAATTCACAATGCACAATTATGAACATAAGAACAGAAGTCCCTATGCCGTCAGGACGGCAACTCAACATTATACTACATCAATCTCCAAATAGCTGACATCCAAGCGCATAGAAAGCTGTAGTATGATAGGTCATAAGAACAGAAGGTTTTTTAGATAGAAAGGGCAGAAGGGCAAAAGAAAATTATGTCTGATATAATTTGTCTTCAAGGTCTAATTTTTCAAGCATAAATTTTTTGACCAAATTATGGTATGAACTGTCGCTTTCCCTTAGTTCTTCGTATCGGGAAATCAACGAGTTGAGATATTTCAATGCGACTTTATATCGACGACTATTTAAATACAAATAGTATAGTGATTCGATAGCTTGAATTTCAAATAAGCGGTTGTATTTGATATCATTATTCTTTAATTCTTTGGCGATATTAAGTATTTTTAAAAGCGTTTGTTTTTCTTTTCGAGGTAATTCTAATTCATGATAAATTGAAGCTAATTCCTCCAAATATAAGATAGCACCTTTTCTATATTCGATATGTGATTCGTTAAGATAATATTGAATCCACTCGATTTTTTCCTGAATAGGATTTTGAGGCAAATAATTAAGATAATACTGCGGCACATTACCAGATAACATTATACGCCGCGCATGTCTCCTTTTTTTAATTTGCGAAACTTCATCGGGGAGAGCCGTAATGCAGTATTGAATCAAGGTTAATGCATCTTCATCATATTTGTAAAAAATATCGTCATTTAGAAATTTATCAAGCAGCAGGCTTAATTTTTGTAGGAGCTGATCGTCAGTCAGATGGAGACTGTAATTTTCTTTCTTGTAAAAATCGACTGTAAATTTATATGTATCAAGAATTTCATTCGAACAGCAATAATTGTAATATGCAAAGCTGTCTGAATCAGAGTGGTTTAAAATCACGCGGTTGTAGTAGAAATCATAGTCGGCATTGGTCTTTTTATATGTTTTGCCGGAGAATAATAAAATGTCAATGGCTTTATCGTCATCCGATTCACTGGCCGAGTCATCAAGGATGATATTATTATGGAGTCCGAACGCTTTGTCTATAAATGGGTTAACGCATTGGCCACCATTTTCATTTAAAGAATTCAAAGAGCGGATGCCGCTATTTACAGACTTAAGAAGCATAAGTTTGAGATAAGGTGCATCGCCTGAGGATTCAATCAAAGTGATTAGGTCGCTATATTGATTTTCAATCGCTGTCATGCTGTATAATTTATGCAGGGACAGGAATTCGAGTAACAGCAATTTAGTCTCAATAAAACTAATAAGGCATCTTATTTCCTTGTCAGAATATTTTTTATACATGGATAAAGCTTCATCATAAAAACTTTTTACGGTGGGGATGAGACGGGATTCATCCATTATAGGATTTTTTGCAATCTGACAAAGATTATCTGCCAGAATGATATGTTCGTTGTATGACAGCTCTCTATTGATTTCGCGAATGTTCCATACTGACTGAAGAAGGTCGAGCTCTAAAATCAAATCATCAAGGTATGGACCAGGGATATGCTTTTTTACGTCATACAAGATGTTTTTGTATTCGTCGAAGTTTTCTTTTAACGTATTATTGAAATGAAGCTCTCTCGACCAGTCAATCAGACGGTATAATATCTTGTGCTGTTCTTTTGATGAGGTGTCGTCGAGATATAATGACATCAATAATTTTAGGTGCTGTTTCACAATAGAGCAGGTTTGGTCTGTTTCGCCATGCTGACGCAAAACTTTCGCATAATTGAGATAGAGAAAATTAATGTCATCGATATGCTTTTTTAAATCAGCGGAAGTAAGGAGCATGGTTGAATCAAGAGCAGTCACAAATTCTTCTGAATCATTCATGCCGGATGACTCAGTGAGTGTGATTTTGAGCCGCAGAATATGAATCTCAAAACGTTTAACAGAGACATCGTGACCTTTAGCAGATAAATCAAAGAGAATGTCTTTGGCCTGATTTATCTTTTCTAATGATAAATTAAAGCTTTTCCTATTGAAATAATACTCACCAAGGATAAGCAGGCAATCTGCTTTAAATAAATCGTTTAGGAGTGACGGGAGGTTGGCTGAGACTTTGTCGGCTTGAATCAATGATTTGTTGTTGCCGTCGTTGGTTCTGAACGACAGATAGTTGATGTAACGTAAACGGTACTGAGTATTTTCTTTAAGTAAAAGCGGGTCATTTTCAGTCAATTGGATGGCGCGTTCAAAAGAAGAGCAGATTTCCTTCACCCAGTCATTAATCGAAGCTGTGGCTCTTAAATTTTCATTGATCTTCCAGTTAGAAGCGATGAAATTAGCGTATTGCGCAAGGCAAGCGGCTAAGTTGGAATTGGAGATATTTTTTTTTGCGAGAAGTTTTTGGTAACGGTTGAAAATTTCAACAGCATTAGTCTCGGAAGACTCTTCGAGCTGCTTAATTCTGTCGAATTCCAAGGCAAAAGATTTATTAGCAAAAACAGGTTTCTTTTGTTCGAAAATTGAGTAATCAACGCCAAAAAACAGTTTTGAAAATCCTAAATCATCATTATCCAATTCGATGTCTGAAAGTTCAACAGACTGGATTCGACTGTCGAGATCGCGCTCCCATTTTTCACGTTTGGATTGTTTGGTTTTAGGCGATAGCAAAGAGTAGCCCTTGATGACATACGAAATCGTTTGGGACTGCCCTTTGGAGAAGTTTTCATCGATAAGAAGTATATTGGATATATTCCCTCGCTTTTTCGCTTCGTCCTTAATCTTCTTGCACAGTTTTCGCCATGCATTATGGATGTATGCGATGCGGGTGCTTTCTTTTTCCCACGATTTTGTGTCATCTGTAATGCCGAAATCATCATTGTGTTCTTCGAGTAACTGTCTGAATCTCTGTTTGTCAAGAACACCTCCGTCCATAAGGAAAGCGTCGGCAATTTCAAAATGCCGTTGAACACGGATAATGCGATGCAGGTCAGGCATGATAATGCTTAAAATCGATATTATGTGTGCCTTTTTTTGTCGGCACAGATACAGGTGGTAAAGAATTTGGATACGTTAGAGCGCGGCTATAATTTTGCAATACAAAAATAAACAAAATTATTGAGAGTGAAACTAAAAGAATAATAGTTTAAACGCTTACAAACAAAAAAGCAATGCCTGAAGCTGTAAGAGGGCAATAAAAAATTATTTGTTATGACACAGATATCAGAAGAGGAAATTTTGGAATTCATCAACGAGGAAACCGAATATCAGGATTCGCAAGATGCGTTTGAAGATGTGTATGTTGATGCAGTAATAGCAGGAAACGAAGAAGATGATTGATTTGCGTCAGGCAAAATTTTTCATAAGCTAATTATAGCCGATTCGTAAAATAACAGGAAGTAACAAACCTTTTAAAATTCTGAGATTATGAAAGAGAACAGACTGACGATTTTGTTTTACAGCGAGGAGGCGCGGGCGGCGTTCAAGAGCCTCTATCGCGGGACGGGAAACTTTTTTGTGGTGTCGCACCCCAATTATGACGGCTCGCTTGTCGAAGACCGCTATCTTTTCTGCCGCACAAAGTTTCTGCTCTATCTCGAACGTAATCACATAAAGGATTATCTGCGCCTGCGTCAGGACGTCGAGCATTTCGGCGGACATATCCTGCTCAATGACTGAAAAACACGATTATTACCGACCTTTATTTATTAACCCTATTATCAACCTTTCAAAAACTTAAAACTATGAACACCAAAAACGAAGATTACCGTGTAGTATTTACTAAACCCGAGGACCGCGACGATTTCGAGAAGGGCTATATCGATAGTGACGGCAACAGCCGCGGCAACATCAAGACTTACACCGAGGACGGCGAACCTGTCGCTTATGTCAACCGCGCCGATATCGTCGACGACCGCCGCTTCGGTCAGGATGTCGCTGTTATGGGCGGCAAAATTGACACAGACTATTAACTCTTTCGTCATTAAACTTTTATTGCTTCAAAAACACTAATTAACTAAACCTGCCGCGCTCCCGCCGCTATGAGGGCGTCCGGGAGTGCGGTTTTAATCTGACTATTGCTATGGGACTCAATGAGAATAACTTTAAAAGTTCGGCCGAGCGCATCAGGCGCGGCAATATGGCTGCCGCACCCGTACTGCCCTACAGCAGCGCG